>JAUQXC010000904.1 GCA_030834825.1 Thermoflexales bacterium | reverse complement strand
AAAGTGTGCTCCGTAGTGCAGCAGGATAGTCGACGAGCGGAGGGATAGATTTGCTTGTGGCAGCCAGGTGTGCTGGATGTAATCGAGGGTCAGTTGCAGGTCATGGCGCAGGCCTTTGTGGATGAAGCGCACATATTGCTGAGCCGGTAGGTTCATCGTGACCCAGGATATTGCCTGTCGCGCGTCATCGTCAACGGGCCGGCCGAGCAGGTAGAAATAACCAGCCGGTTCATCTCCTGCAGCATAATGCAGAACGCCATACAGATCGCCGCTGGTCAGCTGGCTGCCTGGCTCGCGCGAGTAGGCGCACCATTCCCAGAGCGTCTCCATCACTGCCGTATCCTCTTGCACTAGCGTCATCAACCCCGTCAGGTGCAGCCCGGTACGATCGATCAACACCGGCTGCAAATAAGGCCCCTGGGCCAGGTGCTGCAAATGCGCCAACGTCAGGCGCGGCATGATCAACCGCCGATCTAAACGGCCCTGCTTGCGCCATTGATTGGGCCGCATCCCAAACACCCGCTTGAAGGCGCGCGAGAACGTCTCCGGGTTATTGAACCGGTAGTCGAACGTGATCTCGATGATCTTCCGATCGGTCTGCACGAGATCGCGGGCGGCTTCGGCCACTCGCCGTCGCATGAGATAATCGTAGGGCGTGTGATGCGTGGCTTGATTGAACGAACGGCAGAAATAATAGACGGACAGCGAGACCGCGTGAGCGATGTCGCCGACGGTGAGGTCTTCACGCAAATGCGTTTCAATGAAGTCGATGGCCTGCGCCATCAGCGTCGTGTTCAGCATGGCTTGTCGCGCGCTTACTTGCGAACGGGCATATACAAGTCCAGCACGGATTCGTCGAGCTGCTGCATGCTCTTAAAGCGTTCGTCGTAGTACTGAAAGCCGTAAGCGTAGGCGCGTTGATAACCGGACCGGGTCAGCCAGTCCGTCATCTCCTTCGACCAGTCCGCCACGATCTGTTGACCGACCAGCGTAAACACGGCATACTTCGTCGGCGGCAGAATCTTGATCGACAAGCGTACCGGTACGTCCTCCAACCGCTCGACTTCCAGCCCGACAAAGACCTCAAACTCGCCCGTGCGTTCCATCTCGGGATGATCGATGTGCAGCTCATACCATCCCCGACCTGCTTTGATGTGCCGGACTTGCTCGCCGGCTTCTTGCAGATAGGCCATGAAGCGCTGCCACAGCCGGCCGATCTCGTTCTCTTCCGTCCAACCACCACTGAACTTGAACGGATCGCCGAAGAAGCTGAAGCCCACCAGGATGATCTGATCTTTGTCGATGAGTTGGGGTTCCACGATGGCGCACCTCATAAAAGGTTAATGCCCGGTCAGCCGGCCAACGGACTTATCCCGCGAGTCCGTTGGCCGTGGTCGCTGGATACAAGCTCAACGGGGAATATAACTCGCGGCCTGTACGAGCCTTTTTACATCGCGCAAGCCGATCTTGCCCTTGAAAAACCGATCCCCGTCATTTACGCGGATGAGGGCTTCGTACACATCCTCGGCGTTGGCTGCCGCCAGCTTGGCGGCGCTATCGTAAGCCGCTGTTACAAGCATCCTAGCCGCAGTCGGACTTACCCACTGAACCCTGGTCAAATCAGCCAGCCGGGCGAGCGCTTCGAGAGTGGGGGCGTCCGCGCCCGTCGCCTTCGCCAACTGCGTTCTGCTTTTGGCACTACTGGCCGCTTCGTATAAGTCGGCGGTATCGCGTATTCCATATTGTTCGAGCTTCGCGATTTCCCTGTGAGGCAGCCACGTGAAAGTCTTCAAAGCAAATGGCTTTGGAAAATAACTCTCTATTTCCCGTCTGAGCAAGATGAGATATTGCGAATCGATACCCGTCGCGTTCGCCACAGCTGCCAGGCGCTTGGAATTCTTAAGCTCATCTCGTAGACGAGCAAGCGTCGTGATGCCCTGCTGTTCGAGCGCCTTCATTTTTTTGCCCAGCTGGTCCAAAAGGGGAACACGGCTTGGTACCAGGTCGGTTGCTTCAATTCGCTTCCGCAGATCACCCAGGCTGATCTTCTCAGCGTCAATATGATATGTCATTCACACCTCATTTGTCCTGCTAGCGCGCGTTGACGAATTCAGCTGCCCAATCGAACGTCCCCGAATCTTCATACCACTGCGGCCAGTGGCGGCACCACTCCGGCACGCTCACCTCGCGGATCCGATCGGTGCAGGGATGGTAGGGTTTTAGATCGATCAGCGGCGTGCCGTCTTCTGCGTCGATGTAAGGAATGTAAATCATTCCGCGCTCATAGTCAATGCTCAAAACGGCGGCGGGTGTCACGGCCACCGGGTTGGGTCGGACGGGCGAGCGCGTGGCAAAGATGCCCAGTTTGGCAGGTGCTTTTTTATAGGGCTGATCGCATTCCACGACGGCGCGACACTGCTCGTTGTCGAGCAGGTGCGCCCACCAGATCACGTCGACATAGCTGAAGCCTTCCAGCCCTTTGAGCGCTGCGCGATATTCGGGCTTGATTTCCAGGCAAAAGCCGTCGGCACTGGCGCGCACGTAACCGACGGGGGATATACTGAAAGTCTGCTGGCTCATGGTTTATCTCCGGTTGAATTTTGAAGCCTGCTCAGTATACGCGCCGTTCCAGTTTTTCTCTTGACCTTGCTTGCCTTGATCGAGGTTGAAATCAATCGCTTTCATGAACGGGTTGACGTTTTTTGCGCTGCGCCCGCTTGGCGCTTCGCACCCGACAAAACGAGAGCCGCTCGAGAGGAGCGGCTCAGTGTTCCGAAAGTTCAATCTGGCGCTCACGGCGCTATGGTGTATTCCTCTTCGTCAGTTAGATTCTAACGCCGGATGAGAGGTAGGTACACGTGATAGTTTGCGGCCAGCGGCAAACTCATCCCTGCCAGGAATCCGCCTCTCAACGTGTACGCTCCGCCGAGCAGCGTGCCGGCATCAGCCTGACCGATGGTGCCCACCATGGCATAGTTGCCACCACTCAATGCACCACTACCCCCGTCGATGCTGGACCACGTGAGATCGTAGCTGCCGCCTGATTGCGCAACGACTGTCACGGTGGTCAGCGACAGCAAGAGCAGCGCAATCACGACGCTGATTTTGTGCTTCATCGCACGCGGCCTTTCGTGCGACGCGATCCCAGCCAGAAGGCGCCCAGACCGATCACTGCGCCGACGGCGAACCAGATCAACCCGTTGGGCGCAGCTGAACCGATCGGGGAAGCACGGTTCTCCAGTGCATCCAATCGCGTTTGCAGCTGCGCGATTTGCTGATCCTTCTCCTGCGAGATCTGATACAGCCCCTGAATCGCTGCGAGGGAGACACCGTCCGCATCGATAGTGCTGATGTGGGTATCGTCTTCGCCTACACCGAATGCTGCGGCGAAGTCCTGCGCCATGGGGCCGATATGGCGAATGCCAGCATCTTGCGCTTTGTAGTTCCAGGTGCTGATGGGAATTTGCGCCAGGCGCTGCAAAACAGCGCGCGGCTCGATCGCGGCGAAGTTAGCCTTGACGTTGCGATCACTGACGGACGACCACGAGCCGCTGCCGGCCGCGACGGTGACGCCGGTGCTGAGATCAAACGTGGTGAAGAACGTCACGCCCCCGCTGGCGCGGGCCACAAATTGATTCGCCGCTGTCGAAGCAACATCGTTAAAAGGACTGCTATCACCCCAGACGAAAGCGCCGTTGTGCATGGCTTTGGCTCTGGTGCCTGCTGCAAAACTGGCCGTGCCGTGTGCCACATTGCTGGATCCGCCTGGTATGGTAGCGATGTAACCGCTGGCCGTGTTGCCGGTGCCACCGCCAATTGTGGCATATTGATTGCTGGTGTAGTTGCCACTGCCTCCGCTGATGGTAGATTGTTGACCATTCGCAATGTTGAGCAGTCCGCCGCCGACGAAAGCCCAACCACCATTGGCCGCATTGCGATCGCCGCCGCCGATGGTGGCCACAACGCCCGCGGCCGCATTGCTTGTGCCGCCACTGACCGTAGCGTAATTAAGGCTGGTGGCGTTGGATAAGCCACCGCCGATAGTGGATGCGTAACCATCGGCGGTGTTACTGCTGCCGCCGCCGATCACCGTGCCGCTACCGATCGTCGTGTTGCTCCCACCGCCGCCAATGACCGAGGCCATCCCGGCAGCGCTGTTGTATACGCCACCGCTAATGGTGGCGCGTTCGGCATTGACCATGTTGGATAGACCACCGCCCAGAACGCCATAAGCGGCAGTGGGTGTCACAACATTCGCTTGACCGCCGCCGATAAAAGAAGCGCTGCCGCTGGCGGTGTTGGCGTAACCACCTCCGATCGTGGAGTTGCCGCCGCGGGCGGTATTGGCTCGTCCGCCGCCGACGGTCGCTTCGTAGATTGAAACCAGATTCTGGCGGCCCCCGGCGATCGTGCCGTAGTCCGCACCGGTCGCTACCGTGTTGCTGTAACCGCCGCTGATAGAGCCATATTGCATGGCCGCAACATTGCGAGTACCACCGCCGACAAAGGTAAAGTTTGCAGAAGCTGAGTTCGTTTCACCACCTGCCACGGTAGCAGCGCCCCCACTGGCCGTGTTGCCATCGCCGCCGCCGACGACGGCATAGTGATTGCTGGCCTGGTTATAAACGCCGCCGCCAATGAAGGTATCATTGCCGCTGGCGAGATTGCCAATGCCGCCGCCGACCACAGCCGCGTTGCCGCTGGCGGTGTTCAAGTTGCCACCACTGACTGTGGACCATCCGCCGCTGGCAGCGTTGTGGTAGCCACCACTGACCGTATCCCATTCAGATCGCACAGTGTTATAGCTGCCACCTCCGACAGTGGCATAGTTCGCGCCTGCGTGATTGGGTGAGCTGGTGGAGCCCCCGCCGGCAATCGTAGCGCCAACGATCTGCGGATTGGGCGTGGTAGGGCTGATGAAGTTGGCGCTCGATCCGCCGATCAAGCTGGGAGCAAAACCTTCCCAGGAATTGACTGCCGGAATAAGGCGCAACGCAGCGGTCCCGCTGACACTCAGTGTCAACGTCAGGTTGTCCCGCGTACCCAGATAGTGGCTGCTGTTCAAGCCGCCGTTGCCGGTCAGGCCCCAGTTGTTGAGAGCGTAGTGCGCGAATGGCGCGGCGGTTAAACTCACGCGCGGAGATAGCGGCGTATAGCTGCCCGTGCTGCTTCCCGGTCGCACAGCGATCTGCATGAACAACGCGGCCCCATCGAAGACGTTGCCAAAGTCCAGCAGCGTGGTGAAATAGCCGTCGTTGATCGGTAGATCGTCTTTCGTCACCAACGGTCCGACTTGCATTCCGGCGCTGATGGCGTCATACAACGTGAATTGCAGATCGTAGGTGCCCGTCGCCGGTACACCGCCGTCCATCAAGTGACCCTGGTAGGTGAACGCTGTGCCGATGGCGGCTTGTGGCCCATTGCTTTGTGCTGCTGCGGTACCGATCAGAGTGAGGCTGAGCAGCAACAGCATTCCGCTAAAGATCAGGGTCGTCGATAACCGTCGGCTGCGTCGAGTGAAGCGCTGCATGTTTGTTTTCTCCCTTAATGAATTGGTGGCTCATCTTGCTCAACGTCACACCCGCGACGCCCAGCGGCCCGCCGTCGCTTTGCGACGGACACGGGCAAGCGGGAATGACTTGCACGATAGATTGGGTAACGTGAGTTGGTGATTGTATGCTCAGCTAACCTTTGACAGATAACCTCATTTAAGCACGAGCGGCAAGTACAACCGCTGATTCAACTCTGGCCTCACAGTGGGCGTGGTGGTGACTGTCGGTGTCGACGTATGTGTCGCCGTCGCAGTCGGTGTTGAGGTGCGTGTGCCTGTGACCGTTGGTGTCGGCGTCAACGTGTGTGTGGCGGTGGCCGTCGTCGTTGGTGTGCGGGTCGGTGTGCTGGTGGGCGTGGCCGTTGGGCCGGGTACTACACTGGTCTCTGCGCCGCTCCAGAAGCCGCCGATCAGCGTGTACCCGCCGCCGCTTTGCGTGCCCGCCTCGGGTTGCCCGAAGGTCCCGGCGATAGTATAGCCGCCACCCGTGGCTGTGCCGCCGCCACCATCGATGGTACTCCACGTTAGATCGTAAGCACTGCCCGTCTGCGCCACTGCGATGGAAACGATGAGCAGCGCTAAAACGCTCGAGATGAAGAGTGCCGCACGTTTCATGATTGCCTCGTCCCTCGTTGCCTTAACACGATCGCGATCACACCGCCCAACGCGATCACGCTGATCAGATTGAAGGGATTGAATGATTGATCAGCCACCGGAACAACGCCGTGCTTCAACTGCGCCACTTCATTTTCGAGTTGCGCGATGCGCTGATCCTTCTCCTGCACGATCTGATACAGTCCCTGAATCGCCGCGAGAGAGACACCGTCGGCGTCGATGGTCGTGATGTGCTTGTCGTCCTCGCCCACGCCAAAGGCCGCGGCAAAGTCCTGCGCCATGGGGCCGATGTGGCGAATGGCGGCATCCTGAGTTTTATAATTCCACGTGCTAATGGGGATTTGCGCCAGTTTCTCCATGACGGCGCGCGTATCCACCGCTGCGAAGTTGGCTTTGCTGTTGCGATCGCTCAGCGCGGCCCAGGCGTTGCCACCAGCCGGCACCGTGACGCCCGCCGTGGTTCCACCAGAGCCATTGATGCCCGTAACAAAATACACGCCGCCCGTGGCGCGCGCCGTAAAAGCGTTGTCAGTGAGACAGCCAAAGTCAAAGTTGTTGGAATCTGCCCAGGTAAAGCAGCCATTATTGAACGACTTGGCGCGATTTCCTGCCGCAAAGCTGGTGTTGCCTTGTGCCAGGTTGCTCACGCCGCCCGACACCATCGACGCGCCACCACTGGCGGTATTGCCGTTTCCACCAGCCACCGTTGCGTCGAAACCACTGGCCCTGTTGCTGTTGCCACCGCCGATCGTTCCACCGCCCACCGTGACTTTGTTGTTGTAGCCACCGCCGATGGTGGGGATGCCCAGGTTAGACCCCGGCGTCGCGGTGATGGAGTTCTGCTGTCCGCCGCCGATCACTCCGTAAGCAGCGTCCGGACTGAGGTAGTTGCCATAGCCGCCGCCGATGGTAGAGGCCGGCCCGTAGGCTTTGTTGCCGCTGCTGGCGCTGCCATTCCAGCCGCCGCCGCCGATCGTCGAACCGGCGCCACCGGCGATGTTGTATTCACCGCCGCTGACGGTGGTGCTGCGTCCCGAAGCGGCATTGAAACCGCCGCCGCCCATGGATGACCATTCGCCTGTCACTTGATTGCCATGTCCGCCCGCGATCGTCGCGGCAAAGCCTGAGTTGAAGTTGAAGACACCGCCGCCGATTGTGTTGTTGGCGATCAACTGCCCGCCGGTGATGGTGTTGCTGTAGCCGCCGCCGATGGTGGCGTTCTGCGTCATGGCGAGGTTGAGATCGCCACCGCCGACGTAGGACACGTAGCCCGCGGCCACATTGTAGAAGCCGCCACCGATGCCCGCTGAATTGCCCGTAGCGTAGTTGTGCAGCCCGCCCGCCACGGTGGCGTAATCGTTGTTGGCCCAATTGTCGCTGCCACCCGCGATCGTCGCGCCGTACCCATCGGACCAGTTCTTGCGCCCGCCGCCGACCGTGCCGTATTCGCGCAGTGTGCGATTTTCGTAGAAGAACGATCCGCCGCCCGCGATCGTCTGGCCGTAGAGCGTGGATGAGATATAGTTGCCGCTATAGCCGCCGATGATGTTGGGGCTTTGCTGCTGCGGATAGAGGCGCAGTGTGGCCTGGCCGTTGACGCCGATCGTCAGCGCGGTGTTATCGGTCGTGCCGATGAACCCGTTGCCGTTGGTGTTGGCATTGCCGTTCAGGGCCCAGCTGTTGAGTGAATAGAGAGCGTAAGGCGCAGCGGTCAACTTGGTGCGCGGGTTGAGCGTGATGTAGTTGGCGTCGCCCGTGCATTTCACCGCCGTCTCGATCCAACGTTCATCGCCATTAAAGGTATTTGCCCCATAGTCGAGCTGGATTGTGAACAGGCCGTTGCTGATCGGCACGGTGTTGAAGGTGTTGCTGTTGAGGAAACTGCCGCCTGACGATGCGTCCCACAATGACAGGCTTAACGCGCAGGTATCACTGATGGGCTGACCGTTTTTGATCAAACGACCCTGATAGGTGAAGTCACTGCCGGTTGCTGTTTGCGGACTCTGTGATCCGTTGCCTTGCGCGGAGACACTGCCGATCAA
>JAUQXC010000903.1 GCA_030834825.1 Thermoflexales bacterium | reverse complement strand
CTTGAGCTGACTCTGGCGACTTCACTCAGCCTGGGCATGCTGCTGATGGCGGGTGTGATTGGCGCTATCTGTGTGCTCATGATCGGGTGGCGCGCCACGCTGCGGGCCGGCGGCGTAACAGTGCTGGTCGTGTTGGCGGTGATCGGCTTCAGCCATGCGTGGAACCTGACACAAGTGCGCCCCGCGAATCCGCGTGAATTGCTGTGGGGGCCGACGACGACCACGCTGGATGTGCGCATGTTGAGAGAGGCGTTGCAAGCGGCTTCCAGACGGCGCAGCGGATTTCTCGATCAAGCGCCGGTGGCCGTCACCCTGCCACAGGATGACGCGGTGTTGCGTTGGTATCTGCGCGATTTTAAGCGTGTTCAGTATAACGCCGCGGTCAGCGATTTGACGCCGGTGATTGTTGCGCCATTGGGTAGTACGTTCCCGCCGTTTGTGACCGATACCTATCTGGGCCAGCCGTTTGTTACCCAGGCGCTGTGGGAGCCGTCGCAGCTGACGGCCGAGGATTTCCTGCGCTGGTGGTTTTATCGCGAAAGCAGTAGTGCGCCGCTGCCGGTGCAGACGTATGTGGTGTGGGTGAAGTTGAATCCATAGTGCCGTGGAGGGCCTGAGTGCGTTCGTTAGATTCGCTGAATAAGATCAGCCAGGACGCGGTTGAGAGAGGTCAGGCGTTGCTATGAATGTCGCCATGTGGGGTAAGGCACTGCGCATCATTCCGCGCATCAGTCAGGCTGAATGGAAGCGTCTCGACGTGATCTCCAAGTGGTTGATTGCGACCCGCGCGGCGGTCTTGATCATGACGTTCATTTCGGCGGCGATTGCGGGCTTGCTGGCAATTCTGGACGGCAAGTTCGACTTCGCGCCGTGGCTGTTGATGACGATCGGCCTGGTGCTGGCGCACGCCACCAACAACCTGCTGAACGACTTCACGGACTATGTGCGCGGCGTCGATAAGGACAACTACTATCGGGCGCAGTACGGGCCGCAACCGTTGGAACACGGCCTGATGACCAAGCGTCAACTGTTGACGTATGCCGGCTTCACCGGCTTGCTGGCGCTGGCCTGCGGCTTAATCCTGGTCGCGGTGCGCGGCCCAGTGGCGCTGCTGCTGCTGGGACTGGGTGCATTCTTTGTGTTGTTCTATACCTGGCCGTTGAAGTACATCGGCCTGGGCGAAATCGCCGTGTTGATCGTGTGGGGACCGTTGATGATCGGCGGCGGCTACTTTGTGGTGACGGGGACGTGGAACTGGAATGCCGTGCTGGCCGGACTGCCCTACGCGCTGGGCGTGACCACCGTCATCTTCGGCAAGCATATCGACAAGCATGACGATGACCAGGCAAAGGGCATTCATACGCTGCCTGTGATCATCGGCGAGCGGCCGGCGCGCTATCTGGGAATCGCGCTGATGCTGCTCATGTATGCCTTGGTCATCTACTTGATCGTGATTGGCTACTTCGTCTGGATCATGTTGATCGTGTTTCTGGCGTTCACGGTCTTGCGCCGGGTCGTGACACTGTACCTTAAACCGCGCCCCGTTGGGCCGCCAGAGTGGTATCCCCAGGAAGCGTGGCCTTTGTGGTTTGTTTCGTTTGCGTTTCTGCACAACCGCCGTTATGGCTTGCTGTTTCTGGCGGGCTTGATCGGCGAAATCGTGTTGAAGTTAGTGTGAACCTCACTCCTAACCCCTTCTCCTGAAGTGCGACAATTTCAACTCAGGAGAGGAGGGAGCGTAAGGGCAGAAATCCTAGATCAGAGATAAGAGACCTATGAGCGCATCCGTTCCTGTGAATGAATCCAAGACCAGTTGGCTGGATCGAGCCGTATTGTCGACGTTCCAGCTCGACGTCGAGAAGACGTTGTATCTCCTTTTTTTCGTGCTGGCGATCCTGACCCGTTTCTGGGCGCTGGGCGATCGCGGCATGAGCCACGATGAAAGCCTGCACACCTACTATTCGTGGAGCCTGTACAAAGGTGGCGGCTTCTCGCACACGCCGTTGATGCACGGGCCGTTTCTGTTTCACATCAATGCGTTGTTCTACAGCCTATTCGGCGCCGACGATTTCACGGCCCGCATCTCGGTGGCGATCTTTGGTGTGACGCTGGTGGTCTTGCCTTACTTCATGCGCCGCTGGCTAGGCCGCACCGGCGGGCTGCTGGCGTCGTTCATGCTGCTCATCTCGCCGTCCATCTGGTATCACGGACGCTACATCCGCGACGAAGCCTACATGCTGGTGTGGGGCACCCTCATCGTGTGGGCGATCTTTGCTTATGTGCACAAGCGCGGCGATAAGTGGTTGTATCTCATTGCGGTAGCGTTGGCCTTCGGTTTCCTGTCGATGGAATCCACTTTCATCCTGGCCGTGATTTTTGGCGTGTTCGTTTCTGTGGCCGCGTTGATCGAACTGTCGCAGTACAAGGATTTCTGGGGCGGCATTCTGGGCCGATCGGTTTTAGGACTGGCTGTTGCGGCGCTAATTGCCATTGGCATCGTCGTCTTGCAGACCTTGATCATGGGCGCGGTGGGCCTGGGGTCCGGTGATCCCATGCCTTTCCCGCAGCCACCGCTGCCCTTGCAGGAAGGCGTCCCCATCGAGTTCAGTGCGCAGCTCACCTACTGGCTGCAAATGGCAGGCGGCGCGGCCAAGGTGCTGCTGTTCAGCCTGGTGCCCGCCATCGCCATTGCGGTCGCGATCTACTACTGGTTCAAGTTCATCCTGCCCGATCGACTGCGCGAATCCCCCTCGTTCGATCTGGCGGCGGTGATCTTGACGCTGAGCCTATACATGTTGTCGGCGGGCGCGCTGGTCGCGTTCAATCCGGCCTGGAAGCTGTTCACGGGAACGGACTTTGTCAACGTAGCCTTCTTCACCGACGGCAACTTCCCCATCAACGACATCGGCCCGGTCATGCGGCTGGCCGCGCTGTTCGGCGCTTTTGCAGCGGTCTCCGTGGCGATCGGTTGGTGGTGGAAGCGCCGCGTGTGGTTGATCGCCTCGGCCATCTTCTTCGGCAGCACCATTCCCTTTTTCACCACGTTCTTTACCAACGCCGTTGGGCTAGGCACCGGCTTCGTCGGTTCGTTGGGCTATTGGCTGGAGCAGCAAGGTGTGCAGCGCGGTTCGCAACCGATCTACTATTACTTCGTGGTGACGCCCGTTTACGAGTACCTGCCGATGTTAATCTCGAGCGTGGCCGCGATCTTCTACATCGTGCGCGGCCTGCGCAACTGGCGGCGCGGCGGCAAGTTGACGTCCGATTGGGATCTGCGCCTCGTCGTGCCATTACTAATCTGGTGGTGCTTGGGCAGCTGGGTGGCGTTTTCCTACGCGGGTGAGAAGATGCCGTGGCTCACGGTTTATCTGGCCCTACCCATGATCATGCTGAGCGGCAAATTCCTGGGCGAATGGTTCGAGCGCATTCCGTGGCGCTCGTTCATCACCGAACGCTGGTGGCTGGCCGGGCTGCTGCTGGCGGCGGCGATCGTGTCGGGCGCGTGGCTGTTCGGCAATTTGCAGAGGGCCTTCGGCAGCCAGCAATTGGATGGCCTGACGACCTTTGCCGCGTGGTTTGCGGCCCTGGTCGTTTTAGCCTTTGTCCTCTGGGGACTCTGGCGGATGACGCCGCGTCCCACGTGGCAGACGCTGCTGCGCCTGGCCGCCTTGCTGGGGTTGCTGGTGCTTACCGTCTTGACGATCCGCACGGGTTGGATTTGGAACTTCATCACCTATGATTCAGCTCTGGAGTTTGGTGTGTATGCGCACGGCGGACCGGGCTTGAAAGTCGCCATGAAACAGATCGAGGAGTTGTCGCAGCGGACCTCCGGCGGCCTGAGCATTCGCGTGGGATTTGATGCGGAATCGTCGTGGCCCTATTACTGGTATCTGCGCGATTATCCTAACAAGTTCCAGTACGCCGATTCGCCGTCGCGCGGTGATCTCGACGCACCGATTATCATTACCAGCGATAAGACGTGGCACATCGTGGACAGTGCGCTGCAGCGCACGCACACTTACTGGCAAGGGCATCGCATCTGGTGGCCGATGGAGGAATATAAATTCCTGGCAGATTGCCCGTCGGGCGAGGTTGATCCAGCCACGGGCGCGACGGTCAATGTCGCGGCCTACGACGAAAACGGCGACGGCACGATCGACGAGATGGAAAAACGCAACGGTCAGGCGCGCTGCACGGGGTACAGCCTGCGGCAGTTGCCTCAGAATCTGGGCACTTTAGCGCGCTGGTTCATTGAGCCAGATCGGCGCAATGCTTTGCTGGATATCTTTCTCAACCGCGACTATGCTCAGTATGTGCGGGTGCGCAATGCCGATGGAGAGCAGCTCGGCCCGCACACCCCTGATAATTGGCCGCTGGTCAATGACTTTCGCATCTACGTGCGCAACGATCTGGCTTCCAAAATCTGGACTGAAGCGTTGGGCACGACTCAACCCATCGAGCAGCCAACCGGCGATCCTTATGCAGAAGGCTGGCGCGATGTCGCCGCCGTGCAGGTTTTTGGATCGGGCATCGGCCCCGGCGAAGGCCAGTTCCAATCACCTCAGGGCATTGTCGTGGCGCAGGACGGATCGATCTATGTGGCGGACAGCTTGAATCATCGCGTGCAGAAGTTCGATCCCAAGGGACAGTTCGTCGCCGCGATCGGTGGCCCCGTCAAATCGAGCCAGCCGGGTCTGTTCAACGAACCGTGGGATGTCGCCGTCGCGCCGGATGGATCGATCTATGTGGCCGACACGTGGAATCATCGCGTGCAGCGTTTCAATGCAGACGGCGCTTACATGAACGGCTGGGGGGCCGAAGGCAATACCGATGGACAAGTCACGGGCAGTCCCAGCGTGTTCTTTGGTCCACGCGGCATTGCGACGGACAAAGACGGGCGCGTGCTGGTCAGTGACACCGGCAACAAACGCGTTCAGATTTTCGCTGGTGACGGAACCTTCATTAGCCAGTTTGGCGGATCAGGCCTGCAGCCCGGGCAACTCGACGAACCGGTCGGTATTGATACCGACGCACAGGGCAATATCGCCGTGGCCGACACGTGGAATGGGCGGGTTCAGATCTTCAACGGGGAGGGCGGGTCCAGCGCCAGTTGGGAGATCGACGGTTGGTTGGACAAAGACAAAGTCGGCAAACCCTACGTCGCCATGGATCAACAGGGCCATGTCTATGTGGCCGATCAAACCGGGTTGCGCATTCTGGTCTTCGATCGCGCCGGACAATATCTGGGCAGCTTTGGTCAATACGGCAACGGCTCGGACGATCGCGGCTTCGGTTTGCCCAGCGGCGTCGCCGTCGATCAGGAGGGATTCATCTACGTCGTCGATACGGTCTTCGGGCGGGTCTTAAAGTATCCGCCCTTTGAACCGACTGTGCCCGCTCAGGCTGATCCGGTTCCCTGAATGTCACTTCCCGCAGGTTGTTAACACCCAACCCGCGGGAAGTTCTTGTTGTATAATGCCGTGGCAGTGATCCATACCCCTGGAGGATAGCTGTGAAACTGCACGAATATCAGTCGAAGCACTTATTTGCCAAGTACGGGCTGCCCATCCCCAAAGGCGAGATTGCCACCACCCCGGAAGACGCGCGCCGTATTGCGCGCGATCTGGGCCGGCGCGTGGTGATCAAATCGCAGGTCCTGGTGGGTGGACGCGGCAAGGCAGGCGGTGTCAAGCTAGCCAATACGCCCGATGAAGCCGAGGTGGTCGCCGGTCAAATCCTGGGCATGAATATCAAGGGCCTGACCGTCCGCAAGGTGCTGGTGGATGAAGCAGCCGACATTACGCAAGAGATCTATCTCGGGATTGTGCTCGATCGGTTGCAGCGCCGCGCCGTGATGATGGCCTCAGCCGCCGGCGGCATCGATATTGAGGAGGTGGCGCGCGAGACGCCGGAGAAGATCATCCGCGTTACCATCGATCCCTTCCTGGGGTTGCGTGAATATCAGACGCGCCAGATCGCTTACGGCATTGGCCTGAAGCGCGAGATGATTAAGGAGTTCAATCTGATCGCGCAAGGACTGTATCGCTGCTTTGTCGATTTGGACGCCAGCCTGGCCGAGATCAATCCGCTGGTCATCACGGGCGCCGGTGTACTGCAGGCGCTGGACGGCAAGATTCTCATCGACGACAATGCGTTGTTCCGTCACCCCGATCTGGCGGCGCTGCGCGACGTGGATGAAGAAGCGCCTTCGGAAACGGAAGCACGCCAACGCGGTTTATCGTACATCAAACTTGACGGCGAGATCGGCTGCATGGTTAACGGCGCCGGCCTGGCGATGGCGACGATGGATATGACCCAGCTGTTCGGCGGTAGTCCGGCGAATTTCCTGGACATCGGCGGTGGAGCGCAGGC
>JAUQXC010000902.1 GCA_030834825.1 Thermoflexales bacterium | reverse complement strand
TTCGGGAGTGGCCGCGCTTTATGCGGCAGTGTAGAGGGTGAGGCAGTGATGAGGCTCTACGGTATAATGCACCTTGATGAGACGCCTCAACTGGAAAGTGTTGCTGCTCTGTGCCGCTGCGTTTGTGCTCTCGACGGCAGTGGCGTGGGGTGTTTACGGCTCCATGCCACACATCGAAGACGAACACGCCAATGTCTTTCAGGCGAAGGTCTTTGCCAGTGGCAACCTAGCCGTGCGCGCGCCCAGCGTGCAACCCAACTCCTTCTACATTCCCTTCATCCTCAATCAAAATGGTTGGCTATTCGGCAAATATCCACCGGGCTATTCGCTCTTGTTGACGCCGGCCGCGTGGATCGATCAATGGTGGTTGATCAATGCGCTGGCCGCCGCCGTCATCGTGCTGGGCGTCTATCTGCTGGGACGCGATCTCTTCGATGCCAACACGGGCCTGCTCGCCGCCGCGCTGGGCCTGCTCGCGCCGATGTTCATCCTGTTGAGCGGTGCGCTGGTCTCACACCTCGTGACGATGGCGCTGCTGACGATCTTTACCTGGAGTTTTGCCCGCGCGCGGAGGGCGCGCCGATCGGATCAAGCCGGTCAAACGGCGCGCGCCCACCCGATCGGCTATGCCGCCCTCGCCGGGATCACCATTGGCCTGGCCTTCATCACGCGCCCGTGGACGACCGCCGCCATCGGCCTGGCGTTCGCCATTCAAGCGTTGATCGATCTGGTGCAGCGCTGGCGCAGCGTATGGCGCGTCTATGGAAGCATGTTGATCGTCTTCGGCCTCATCGCGCTGATCCTGCCGGTGTACAACGTGGTGCTCACCGGTTCGCCCTTCACCAGCACCTATGAACTGTGGTGGTCGATGGACCGCATCGGCTTTGGCCCCGGCATCGGCGTGACGCCGGGTGGACACAACCTGCAAACGGCCATCGTCAACTTCCGTCTGGACTTTCCGATCTTCGGACAGATGTTGTCCGGCTGGCCGGACGTGATCGGTGTGTCGCTGGCGTGGCTGCCCCTGCTGGCCGGGCTGTTGCTGCCTCCCATGTCCAAGCGCGACTGGGCTTTGATGCTGCCGCCCAGCCTGCTGATCGGCGCGCACTTCCTGTATTGGGCGCGCGGCAGCAGCTTCTACGGCCCACGCTATTACGCTGAAGCCATGCCCTTCTTGTGGCTTCTCACAGCACGCGGGCTGCTCAAAGTCTGTGGCTTGCCGAACGCGTGGCCGCGTCGTCTCGTCTACGTGGCGTTGCCGCTGCTCATCGCGTGGAACATCGTGTATGTTGTCGAGCCGCGCTTTCTCACCGGCTGCGCGCAGTATCGATCGGCGCGGCGGGCGATGAACACCATCGCCCAGGCGGACGTGCATCACGCGTTGATTTTTGTGCAAGCCGTGCAGTGGCAGGACTACGCGGGCCTGGGCTGGCTCAATGCCCCAGACCTGCCCGACGGCGATCTGATCTTCGCTTACGATTTTGACCCGGCGGGCAATGAGCGCCTCATCGCCGCGTTTCCCGATCGTGCCGTGTACTACTTCGATCGCGCGCAGCCCTATCCGTTGGTGGAGGGGCGCCGGGACAAGTGAATGCGCCGTGGAAGAGCGCTCACGCATGCTTAGGCGCGCGCTTGCAAGGTTTTGCCGATCCACCGCGCGATCTCTTTCAGGCCCTGCGCCGAGACTTTGTGACCCACGGGGTGCTCGTGATACTCGACGGAAGCGCCCCGGCTTTCCAAAATCGCTCGAGCCTGTCGCGCCCGATCGATCGGCACGGCCTCATCGCGTGTGCCGTGAATGATGAGATAGCGCGGCTCAGCGCGTCCCCGCTCCGCGGCTGGGGCGTGAACGGAAGGGCCTGCTTCCCGAAGCCGGGTCTCTCCCGGCAAGAAACCCGCCAACGCAATCACTCCGCGCACTAACTCAGGTTGTGCCAGCGCTAACGCGTAACTCAACGCTGCGCCCTGACTGAAGCCCAGGCTGATCACCTGCTGGAGATCAGCTTCATACAAATGGATTGCCTCGCGGATGAAAGATTGCACGGCGGCAAGTGCCGCGGTGTAATCAACCAGATCGAGCTCGTTGCGCACCACCGATCGGGCCCAGCTATAACCGCCCCATTCACTGGCGTACAAGGCGCGCGGTGCGATCACCGTCGCTTCACGCGGCAGTGCCCGATCGAAAATCCACATGGCATTCTCGTCACCACTCAAGCCGTGCAGCATGATGATCAAAAGGCCGTGCGACCGGCCGCGCCGGAAACGGTAGGTCAGGCCCGTTTCAGACACGCCCACTTCAATGCTTGCGTCCATATAATCATTGTAGCAGAATGAGGTACAATGAGCGTAATTCACCGAGGAGAGAGTACATGAAGATTGTCACCGATAGCGCCGTCGATTTGCCCGAAGAGATGTTTGAACAGTACGGCATCGAGCGCATGCCCCTTTTGATCAACTTTGGCACCGAGTCGTTGCGCAGCGGCATTGATATTCTGCCCGAAGAATTTTATCGCCGCCTGGTGGCCAGCCACGACAATCTGCCCACGACTTCGCAGCCGTCGGCCGGTGATTTCGCAGACCTGTATCGCCGTGTGGGTGAGACCGACCAGGACATCGTGTCGCTGCATATCTCGTCGGGTTTGAGCGGCACCATCAACTCGGCAGCACAGGCGGCCAAACAGTGTCCCGAACTGAACGTCACGTTGATCGATACCAAGACGTTGTCGGCGGCCGAAGGTTTTCAAGTCGTGGCGGCGGCGCAGGCCATCCGGCGAGGTTGGTCGCTGGAGAAGTTGAAGCAGCGCGTGCAGGAAGTGGCCGACCAGACTGAGATTTTCTTTACACTGGATACGCTGTACTATCTGCAGAAGGGCGGGCGTATTGGCCGGGTGCAGGCGCTGGCCGGCGCGTTGTTAAATCTGAAGCCCGTCATCACCGTCGATAAGGGGCCGGGCACGTACATCCGCGCGGGCAGTGCGCGCAGCATTCCCAAGGCGTTGGTCATCATCGCCGACTTGGTGAAGGAGAAGGTGAAAGAGCGGCCAGCGTGGGTCCATGTGCTGCACACGAATGCCCTGGAAGCAGCGCAAAGCCTGTCAGAGCGGATTGCAACGCTTTTGCCCAATGCCAAACTGACGCTGGGGCAGATCGTGCCGGTGTTGGGCGTGCATACCGGGCCGGGTTGTGTGGGCGCGGTGTGTGGGCCGCTGGATGTGTTAGACGACTGAACTGACGGGCACAGTAGATCACAATTTGCTCCCGATGGATTGCCAAATCCATCGGAGTATCGCGGATTTGGCAATCCGCTCTGAGCATTCGAACTGACGGCCTCCCTAGGCCGTCACTATTCACCACAGGAGATCATCATGCCCACCCAGAAAACCGTGAAGAAAACCGTCGTTAAGAAAAAGGCGGCTGCTCCTCGTCAGACCAAGCGCACCGTCATCAGCACCGAGCTGGCCCCCAAGGCCATCGGCCCCTACTCGCAGGCGATCCGCGTGCACAGTTTGGTCTTCTGCGCCGGGCAAACACCGCTGGATCCGGCGACGGGCAAATTGATCGAAGGCGATGTGTCGGCCCAGACGCGGCGCGTGCTGCAAAACCTCAGCGCCATTCTGGACGCGGCGGGCACCTCGTTGGCGAAGGTCGTGAAGACCACGGTCTTTCTCACGGACATGGCGAACTTCAAAGCGATGAACGAAGTCTACGCGGAGTTCTTTCCGCAACACCCGCCGGCGCGCTCAACGATCGCCGTCGCCGGTTTGCCGTTAGGTGCGCAAGTGGAGATCGAGTGCATCGCTCTCGGTGTTTAATCGCTGGCGGCTGGCATGCGCTGCCAACTGCCAACCGCTGACGGCCAATTGCCCATGTCCAAAGAAACCATCCTCGTCGTCGACGACGAGCAGAATATCATCGAACTGGCGCGGCTCTATCTGGAGCAAGACGGTTATCGGGTCGAGCAGGCCAACACCGGTCAACAGGCGCTGGCGAAGATCAAGCAAGTCGATCCGGCATTGCTGATCCTCGATTTGATGCTGCCCGAGCTCGACGGCTGGGAAGTCTGCCGGCGGGTGCGTGCCAACAGCGATTTGCCCATCATCATGCTGACCGCGCGCGACGAGGACGTGGACAAGATCGTGGGCTTGGAACTGGGCGCGGACGATTACTTGACCAAACCCTTCAATCCGCGCGAGTTGGTGGCGCGCGTCAAAGCGATCCTGCGTCGAACGGACCGCGCCGCCGCGCCGACCAAGGCGATCCGGATTGGCGATCTGACGATCGATCCCGCCCGGCGCGAGGTGACGGTGGCCGGCCAACCGATCGAGCTGCGCACGAAAGAGTTCGATTGTCTGCTCACGCTGGCGGAAAATAAGGGGATCGTCCTGAGCCGTGAGAAGCTGCTGGAACTGGCGTGGGGCTACGACTTCGCCGGACAGACGCGCACGGTGGATGTACATGTCGCGCACCTGCGCAAGAAGATCACGCACAGCACCACGCAGATCGAGACGGTGACGGGTGTGGGATACAAGTTGATTGGCTAGTTGTGGACACGGCTTTGCCGGATGTGCACGGGATTTCTTTTTCGCTTTAGCCGTGCCCGCTGTGTGAAGCCATAGCCCCTTCTTTGACTATGTTTTTGACGACTCTCAGTTTATCTAACATTCGCGCCGCATTGCAAAAACCGTTGCCGGGCCTGGCGGCGCAGATCAGGTTTGCCCCACGCGAAGCGCACCGTCTCGAGAGCTTGCATGTCCCACCGCCCGCCACGGCGCGTGTCGCCGGGGTGTTGATTCTGCTCTATCCGCACGAAGGGGAGTGGCATTTTCCCTTGATCAAGCGTGTGGAAGATGGTCTGGTGCACAGTGGCCAGGTCTCATTGCCCGGTGGCTCGCAAGAGCCGGGCGAATCACTGCGTGAGACGGCTCTGCGGGAGGCCTGGGAAGAAATCGGCGTGACCGCGGCCGAGGTGGAAGTGATCGGCCAGCTTTCGACGCTCTACATTCCGCCCAGCAATTTTCTGGTTACACCCACCGTGGGCTGTGTCGAGCGACGCCCGGATTTTCACGGCGATCCGCGCGAAGTGGCGGAATTAATCGAAGTGCCGTTGCGCGCGCTGTTCGATCGGGCGGTGGTGAAGCGTGAACCCTGGATCCTGCGCGAGATCACGGTGGACGTACCGTTCTATCACATCGGCTCGCACAAAGTGTGGGGCGCCACGGCGATGATCTTGAGTGAACTCAGCCAGCTCTTGGCGGGTGAGGCTGCGCCACCGACTAACCTCAGTGAGCCTGTCGAAGATAGGAATGATTGATGAAAGCTGACACGCCTGCTTCAAATGACTTTAATCAAAATCGGTACTGGCTGTTGTGGGTGCTCGGCACGGCCGGTGGTTGGCTGACTGCCTATTGGGTTAGCATTCTGATCGGTAGCCTGGTCTTGAGTTCGCTGCCGATCGATCCGGCGACCCTGTCCAGCTCGGAACCTCTGCCGGAGGCCGTCCAAATGCCACTGCTCTTTTTGCAGGTGGCGACTTTGTTCATCATCGGAGCTATTGTGGGTGGCGCACAGTGGTTGCTCCTGCGCCAGCAAATTCCCCAAGTGGGCCGGTGGCCGCTCTTTACGGCGCTGGGTTGCTTGATCACTTTGTTCGCCGGACCGTATTGGCTCCTGTTTGTTGGACTGGGTATGGGCCTGTTGCAATGGCTCATCCTGCGCAATATCTTGAATCGTTCCGGCTGGTGGTCGCTCATCAGTGCCGGTGGGTGGGCGCTGGGATTTGTTCTGGGCGACGTGGTCGGGCTGCTGCTATCCAGCGTGTTAGATGTCACCCTGGCTCAATTGCTGGGCTATACCACGATTGGGATCGTGGCGGGAGCGCTCACCGGCGTGGTCCTGTTGTGGCTGCTGCGTGAGAATCGTGTGCTGCTGGATGGACTGCGTGAAGAAGCGGAGCAAGCGAAACGATGAACAAGACCGAGCTGTTGACCAACATTCGAGCGGGCCGCAAACAACTGGAAGTGGCGGTGGCGCGCTTCAGTGATGAGCAATTGCTCGCGCCCCGGCTGCACGGCGGCTGGTCGATCAAAGACTTGATCGCGCATTTTGGATTCTGGGAAGGACGCATCGTCACGCTCTACGGCCAATTGCTGCGCGACGAAGCACCGGCGGCTGATGAACCGCCGGTCGATGAGCTTAATGCTCAGGCTTACGCTCAGGATCAAGCCAAATCACTCGACGAAGTACGGCGCGAAGAACGTGCCGCCTACCTGCAATTGTTGTCCATCGCCGTCGATGCCTCGGATGACGCTCTATTCAATCCACAGCATTTTGCCTGGACACACGGTAAGCCCTTTGCCGAGTGGATTGAGAACAACACCTATGGGCACTACGAGGAACATGCGGACGATATGAAGAGGTAACTGTCCCAGGCCCCCACTGGATCAGCCGAAATCGGGTTTCTCCATCTTGGCCAGCGCATGGCCTGAGTGTAGAAACCCGGTTTCTCTGGCAACCCGATCGTTACTGGTTGCTCGTTAACTCATCCAGGATCGGTTGCATGAAGACAATCACCTGCGCCAGGCGCGTTGCCACCCGATCGATATACGCCTCGTCAAAGGTCTCCATTGGGAATGTTTCGTAGACCTTGGTCCACCCGCGATCCCACATCTCGGCCTCAAAGCCCTCACCCAACTCTGCTTTGATCTCAAACAGGTGCCGCGCGAAGCCGGCGAGTAACTGCTCGTTGGTGGCTGCGTTGCGGCTTTCAAAGTGCAGGCCGATTTCCAACTGGCCGCGTTTGAGGCCCAAGGTGACTACTTCATAATGCAGCAAGGGATCGGCATAATAGAGCTGCACCAGCCAAGATCGCGTGGCGACCTTGAAGTTTTGCAAAGGCTTGGGGAGTTTGGCGCGCGTGGCAGGTGGTAGGGCGCGTAGCAGTTCGTCAAGTCTCATGGCACTAGCGCCGTAGTGTCGCGATCAGCCGTTTGGGATACAGCAGTAGCCCGATCGCATCGAAAATATTGTGCGTCACCACGTCGGCGGCCGTTATCACTTCCGCCGTTGCGCCCTCGTGTCCGATCACGGCGATGCCCAGCGCGGCCACCTTCAGCATTTCCACGTCGTTGGCGCCGTTGCCGATGGCGACTACTTTGTGTGCACCCAACGCGCGGACGTAGTCGGCTTTTTGTTCGCGCTCGTGGCCGCCGGGTTTCAGCCGGTCGGCGGTGAACTTCAACCGCCGATCAATCTCACCCTGCTTGCCGTGGGTATCCGCCGTGAGCAGGCGCACCTCCAGCTTGCCGCGCAGCTGCGCGATGAGCGGCTCGACCCCTTTAATCAACTGGCCATCGACGGCGAGTGTGCCGTTCACGTCGAAGACCGCGTAATCCAGTTCGATGATGCCCCGGCCGGGGATTTGTAGTTCGATCATGACTTCCTCTGGAACACGTCATTGCGAGGAGGCCATAGGCCGACGAAGCAATCTCATGTTCGCAGGGGAGATTGCTTCGGCCCTTCTGGCCTCGCAATGACGGAACTCAGTAATTCCATACGGTCAGTTCCCGCCCGCCGCTGCGGGCGTCCGGTGCGCTGTTGATGTTGCGCGTCGTTTCAAATACCTGCTGTCGAATCAGCACGCCTTTTTCCCCAAACGCCGATCGGTACAGCTCGCGCACTTGAGGCGTGTCCGCGTTGTTGATCAGCACATAGCAGCCACGCCGGGCCACCCGCGCCAGCCATTTGGCCAGGCGTTCCTGTTCACACCACCCAAAGCCGCGTGAGGTATAAGCCGTGAAGTTCGCCGTGCGACTCAATGGCTGATACGGCGGATCGACGTAGATGAAATCGCCCTTGCGCGCCAGCCGCAGGGGCTGGGCAAAATCGCTGCACATCAAATCGACGCGCTGCAGCGCCTGCTGCGTTGCCTTTAGCACCGCCTGATCCAACACGTTGGGATGAGTATAACGTCCGAACGGCACATTGAAATAGCCGCTTTGATTCACACGATACAGCCCGTTGTAGCCGGTCTTATTGAGAAAGATCGTGCGTGCGGCCCGCACGGGCGCCGGCCACTGCCTGAAGTCCGGTTCACGATCGAGATTGCGGATGTAGTAATAGTAATCGGGATCGGTGACGTGCGCCTGATGCCGCGCCAGCTCGTCGATCAGCTCGTCGAGGTGATCGCGCACCACCTGATAGACCGTCATCAATTCGCCGTTGAAATCGTTGAGTACGGCGGGCACGGCGCGCAAGCGCGGATTCGCGCCGATAAGGCCTAGATTATACAATCGGAAGAACACCGCGCCCGCGCCGGCAAACGGTTCGATATAGCGGTTGAATTTCAGCGGAAACAGCGGCTGCAAGCGATCGAGCAGTTGGCCTTTGCCGCCAACCCATTTCAAAATCGGACGCGCGTCCGGCATGAGGATTCACCTGAGAAAAGATCAGGTGTGATTGTAGCATAAACTCACCGCAGAGATGCAAAGGCCGCAGAGCTCTAGGTAAGCTCTGCGCTCTCAGCGTCCTCCGCGGTGGGGTGGATTTCTTCAATCAACTGCACCATACGTTGATAGTGCGAGCCTGGCCAGTAGATCTTGTGGCAGGAAGCGCAGCGCCAGAACTCGGCATAGAAACGTACAGCGTTCTCTGGCACTTCGTCTTTCACGTCTGCCAGCGCTGCCGCTTGCAGCAGACCGTTGCAACTGAGGCAGCGCGTGAAAGGTTGTGCTAGGCGTTGCAGATCGAAGCGTGCGATCACTTCACGCAGTTGCTCGCGTGGCGCTGTGGCGCGGACCCAATAGCCATGTGTCACCGCGCTGCGTTTGAGCAAGCCTTGATCGCGCGTCAATAAAATACGCTGCTCGTCTTTTGAAATCTGCGCCAACACCGCATCGTCGACGTGATTCTGATACCCTGTATCGAAGCCCAGCATCCGCAGATAAGCTGCCAGGCGGCCAAGATGCCCGTCGAGCACGAAGCGCACCTCGCGCAGCGGTTGCGGTCGCAGTCGGATCAGCGGGGTGATGTCCAGCGATTCGAACACGGGATACACCGCCACCCGATCGTTCTGCTGCGGCTGATAGGCCCAGTCGACCGATCGGTCGTTGACGAGGATCAGATCGACTTCGGTGTGCGGCACGCCGAGCGCTTCGATCAGATGCTTGATCGACGGCGTGTCACGCCATTCGTACTCGAAGGCGATCTGGCGTTGAGGCGGTGGCAGAAAGTCGTTGAGTTCTTGATAGAAGCGAAAGATAGCGCGCGGCATGGCTCCTCACCCCAACCACTTGCCCCTTCAGGGGGTCTCCCACCATGGGAGAGGGGGTTCAGCGCCCAAAGCGGTTGACGATGTAAATGCCGATCAGCACCAGAATACCACCAATGACTTGCAAGGGAAAGAGCGCTTCGCCCAGCAGTGGAATCGCGAGGATGGCCGTTAACACGGGCTGGCCGAGCAGCGTGACGGACACGATCGAGGCGGGAATGTGCCCCAGCGCGTAGTTGATCGCCAGCCAGCCGCCTACATGGGTGATCACGCTCAGCGCCAGCAAAGACAGCCAGGTGGACAGCGGGTAATCCGTCAACGGCTGGCCGCTCACCATGTTGAAGATTAACAGCACGATTGCTCCAAACCCCGACATGATAAACAGCTAGGACATGGTATCGAGCGAGGCGCGCGTATGTTGCGTGGTCAGCAAGTAAGCGGCGTAAAAGACGGCGGCGGCCAGTGCCAGCAGATTGCCCAGCGTGCGTGTGTCGGCGATGGTGGCCGTATCCTGCGGTGTGAGCCAATCGGCGCTGAGCACCAGCAGCACGCCGATCAAGGCGACGAACAAACCGAACCAGAAGCGCCTGCGCAAGCGCTCGCGAAAGATCAGCCATGCGCCGAGCGCGACGAGGATCGACGAGGTGTTGCCCAGTAGCGTGGCGCTCGCGGCCGAAGTAAGCGTGAGCGAGGAGTTCCACATCGCCGTATCGAGCGCGAACCACAGGCCGCCCAACAGCGCCAGCCCCAGCACCCGCCGATCGAGTGGAGGATGCTGCGCGCGTCGTCGATAAAACGGCAAGGCCAGCACTGTGGCGGCGATCGCCAGACGGTAGAAGCCCGAGGTCACGCCGGGCAGGTTCGTCCACTTGGTGAAGATCGCCGAGAACGAGATGAAGAAGATGCCCAGCGCCAATAAGGCGTAGGCACGCGTTAAAGAAGAATGAGCGCGCGAAGATAGCATGGTAGGTGAGTGGACAGTGAACTATAAAAAGCAACGAGTGACGATCGAATTTCACTCGTCACTCGTCACTTATCAGCGTGATTGTATCACAGACTTTTACAGCAACCCCGTCTCCGCGTTGAACTCCTCGATCAGTGCATCGATCGCGTCGACCTGACCGTGGATGCCGGTCCAGTAATCCTGCTGATACCACTGCGCTTGAATCTCATCGTAGGTCTTGCCCTGCTGCTCGACCCACGTGTAATACTTCAGGTTGTGGACGCGTTTGCGCGCCGGGTAGGTGAGCTCTTCCATGTAGGCCACATCCTGCCCCATCAGATATTGATGGTACGACACGGCGGCGTCGCGGGCCGTGTATTCACCGCGCTCGGCGGTGAGTTCGCGCAGGCGGCTGCCGTACAATTCCATCGAGTCGGTCAGCACGGTGATCACTGCGTCGCCTTCGCCCCACTCGTACCACTTCGCCATTTTAATGGCCGAGAGCACGTTGGCGATGCCGGAGATGCCCAACAGCGGCAGCAGCTTGATCAGATTTTCCGAGACGCCCATCTGCGCCAGATACTTCTGGCCTGCCGGCTCGTTGAATAAGCGGATCAGCTGGATCGGCGCTTCGTCGTCGACCGCGACGACCATATCGGTATTCTTCACGTTGTGAATCCACGGCACGTGCTTGTCGCCGATGCCTTCGATGCGGTGCGATCCGAAACCGTTGTTGAGCAGCGTGGGGCATTGCAGCGCTTCGCTCGCGCCGAGCTTGCTGCACGGGAAGACTTCCTTCAGGTAGTCGCCGGACCCGATCGTGCCGGCCGACCCCGTCGTGAAGACCGAGCCGCGCAGCGTCTCACCAGGCTTCAGCGCTTTCTGCAGGACTTCTTCCAGCGCGTGGCCGGTGACATCGTAGTGCCACAGGTAATTGCCGAACTCTTCGAACTGATTGAAGATCATCAGGTCCTGGCCGCTGCGGCGCAATTCCCAGCACTTGTCGAAGATTTCCTTGACGTTGCTTTCGGTGCCGGGCGTGGCGATGACTTCGCCCGCGACCTTGGACAGCCACTCGAAGCGCTCGCGGCTCATGCCTTCCGGCAGGATCGCGATCGACTGGCAAGCCAGCAGCGCCGAATCGTACGCACCGCCGCGGCAGTAATTGCCGGTGCTGGGCCACACGGCCTTCTGTGTCGTCGGGTCAAATTGCCCGGTGACGAGGCGTGGCACGAGGCAGCTAAACGCCGCGCCCACTTTATGCGCGCCCGTGGGAAACCACTTGCCGACGAGGGCGAAGATGCGCGCGTTGACGCCGGTTAATTCCTTCGGGAATTCCAGGTAATTCACGTCGCCGAAACCGCCGCCACTGGGCACGGGTTCATTGTGCCAGTTGATGCGGAACAAGTTTAACGGGTTCACATCCCACAGGCCCACGTTCTTCAAGCCCGCTTTCACCTTGTCGGGGATCAACGCGGGATTCTTCATCTGCTTGTAGGTGGGGATGATGATGTTGCGCTCGCGCGCACGCTGGATGGCGCGCTTGCGGCGATCGGGTTGAATGGTGAGATCGATCATGGGTTGGTCCTTTTTAAGCAGCGTCATTGCGAGCCGCTTTGCGGCGAAGCAATCTCCTGCGCGTTGGAAAGAGATTGCTTCGTCGGCCTACGGCCTCCTCGCAATGACGTTGTGTTTAGAGTTGACTCGCTACACGTTTAACGTCATTCAGATCTTTATTCACAACGAACGGCTCGCCCACGGACTTGCGGGCTGACGCCACGTCCTTCAAGCCGTTGCCCGTGACCAACACGACGATGCGCTCGTCGGGGTTCACCAGGCCCTCGGCGACGGCTTTCACTAATCCCGCATAGGACGCTGCACCGGCGGGTTCGGCGAAGACACCGGCGTTCTGGCCCAGCACCGGAATCGCCGCGAGGATTTCTTCATCGCTCACTTTGATGTACGCGCCGTCGGTTTCGCGCACGGCGGCCAGCGCCTTGATGCGATCGCGCGGCAGTCCGGCCGAGATGCTGTCCGCGATCGTCTGCGCATCGATCGGCTGCATGTCCATCGCGTTCATGTTGCTGCGCCACGCGTCGTACAGCGCCGCCGATCCCGCTGCCTGCACGCCCATCAACTTCGGCAGCTTGTTGATCCAGCCGAGCGCCATCAAGTCCTTGAGGCCCTTGTGCAAGCCGCCGATGATGCAACCATCGCCGACGGACACAAAGATGCGATCGGGCGCGTCCCAGCCCAGTTGCTCGCAGATTTCCAGCGAGGCCGTCTTCTTGCCTTCGGTCATGTACGGGTTGTAGCCGGTGTTGCGGTTGTACCAGCCGAACTCCTTCGCGGCTTGCAGGCACAACTCGAACGCATCGTCGTAGGTGCCGCGCACCAACAACACCGTCGATCCGAAGACCAGCAATTGTGCGATCTTGGCGGGCGGTGCGGACTGCGGCACGAAGATCACATTGCGCTGCCCCACGCTGGCACACAGCCCCGCCAGCGCCGCGGCGGCATTGCCGGTACTCGCGGTCGTGATGATCTCCGCTTTGCGTTCGCGGCCTTTCACCACGGCTATCGCACTTGCGCGATCCTTGAACGAAGCTGTCGGCAGGCGACCATCGTCTTTGACCCACACGTGTTTCATCTTGAGGATCGCGGCTAAGCGATCGGTTTTGTAAAGCGGCGTGCCACCCACGGTGAGCGGCGGCACGGGACTCTCCGGCGCGATTGGCAACAGCGGGCGATAACGCCAGATCGTTCGATCGGGGTTTTGTTCCAGCATCTGCGGATTGAGACGCCGTCCGATGAGATCGTAATCGTACTGCACATCGACGATCCCTTCGTCGCCGTGATCGGGACAAACGTAGTCGATTTCGTGGGGCGCGTATTCTTTGCCGCAGATTAAACACTTGAGTGATTTGATGTGATCCATAAAGTTGCGATCTTTCTAAAAAGGCGGAGCTCAGCATTCCGCTCACGCCGTGTCCCCTCTTTCAGTGGGGCGGCGCGCTAGGCGGGATGCTTTCCCCGTGGCTTAGTCCTGCACAATCCACGTGCCGGTCTTGCCGTTCAGCGCGTCGACGATGTGCGGCGGATCGGTGATGAGAGCCTGGCCGTTGGGATTGGCTTCGAGGAACGCGATGATGGCTTCAATCTTCGGTCCCATGCTGCCCGAGAGGAAGTGGCCTTCTTTGTAGTACTGCCTGGCTTCGCTCAGCGTCATCTTGTCCAGCCACTTCTGATCGGGCTTGTTGAAGTTAATGGCGACCTTTTCAACCGCAGTGGAGATCAGTAACAGATCGGCCTTTAGCTCCGCGGCGAGCAAACTGCTGGCGCGATCTTTGTCGATGACGGCGAACACGCCTTGCAGATCGCCCTTTTCATTTTCAATGACGGGAATGCCACCGCCGCCGACGCTGGCCACGATGAAGCCGCTGTTGATCAGCGTCTTGATCGCGTCGAACTCCACGATCTTCAGCGGAATAGGCGAAGCGATCATGCGCCGCCAGCCGCGTCCCGCGTCTTCTTTGACGATCCAGCCTTCCTGCTTGAAGATCTCGGCTTTGTCTTGCGTCGTGAAGCCGCCGATGCCTTTGGTGGGATTCTTGAAGCCGGGATCGTTGCGATCGACCAGGACCTGTGTGACGATGGCGGCCACGTTGCGCTGGATGCTGCGCCTCTTGAATTCGTTGTCCAGCGCGCGGGCGATCATATAACCGATCGCGCCCTGCGTATCTGCGCCAATCACGTCGAGCGGCGTGGAGTGCACTTCGGGATAGGCCAGTTCGTTGCGGCGTAGAATGAAGCCGACCTGCGGGCCGTTGCCATGCGTCACAACGACGTTCCAGCCCTGCGCGATCATGTCGGCGATGTGCTTGCAGGTTTCTTCGACAGCCGATACTTGCGAAGCCACGTCTTCATGCGCTTTGTCGAGAATCAGTGCGTTGCCGCCCACGGCGACGACGGCGGTTTTGTTATGGGTGGGGGTCATGGGTTTTTCCTTTTCCTGGTTTGCTTTCATCATCCCATTGTCAGAGCCATGACCGCTTTTTGGGCGTGCAGGCGATTTTCGGCTTCGTCGTAGACCACGGAATTCGGGCCGTCGATCACAGCGTCGGTCACTTCGATGTTGCGATCGGCCGGCAGGGGATGCATGTAGATCGCATCGGACTTGGCCAGGCTCATCTTGCGCTCGTCGGTGATCCAGTCCTTGAACGAGTCTTGCAGCTTCTTGCCTTCGGCCTTGTCGGCGGTGGTCAGCAGCGGACCCCACGATTTGGCATAGACGATGTCAGCATCCCGGAAGCCTTCTTCCATGCTGTTGGTGATCTCGAAGCCAGTGCCATACTTCTTGGCTTGCTCCTGCGCCTGGCCCACGATGTCGGGCATTAGCTCGAAGCCTTTCGGATGGGCCAGCGTCACGTCGAGGCCGAAGCGCGGCATCTGCAAGATCAACGACTGCGGCACCGAGATCGGCTTCAGATACGAAGCCGCATACGCCCACGACACCACGATCTTCTTGCGGCGCAGATCGCGGCCTTTCTTCTCCCAGATCGTCATCAGGTCGGCCAGGCATTGGAAGGGATGGTAGATATCGCACTGCATGTTCAACACCGGCACGCGTGAGGCTTTCGCCACGTCGTTGAGGTACTGATTACCGGCCTGCCAGTCGCAGTGGCGGATGGCGATCCCGTCGAAATAACGCCCAAAAATCTCACCGATTTCTTTGGGGGTGTCGCCGTGCGAAATCTGCGTCGTGTTGGAATCGATGAAAGCGCCGTGGCCGCCCAGCTGGGCCATGCCCGCCTCAAACGATCCCCGTGTGCGCGTACTGCTGAAGAAGAACAGCATGGCCAGCACCTTGTCGCGCAGATAAGGATGCGGCTCGTTCAACGCGCGCTTGCGCTTTAGATCGAACGCTACGTCCATGACGGTTTCGACTTCTTCTTTTGAAAAGTCGAGATCGCCGATGAGGTCTCGACCGTGTAGAAAAGTTTGCATGGTTGGTCTCCTATTTCTATGAAATGGTATGAGATGCTCAAAAGATATTGTGTCTTACCTTTCGAGTCGCGAGCAGGGTTTTCAAAGTTTGTAAGCCAGCAATAGATTCGCCCCGTTTTGTGGCCCTTCACGTTTTATCAGCTTTACTTTGGCGAATTCCTGGAACTTGTTCGCGCCCAAAGCCGATGCCACTGCGGGCATTGCGTCTTTCAGATTCATTGCTTTGTGCACGTCCCCAGCCCTAACAGTCACTTCGGTATCACCGCGTACACGAGCCGGTTGAATGTAGTTACTCAAGACAAATTGGCGGATCGAATCAGCACGATTCATGGATGACCCTCTTACTCTATGCAAAACTACAGCAATTTTCAAGTTGATCAACGATCTCACGTCACACCCGCGAAAGCGGGTGTCCAGATTTAAGCGCTGGATTCCCGCTTTCGCGGGAATGACATGTCATAAATGAAACTGGAATTCGCCCTAATACTAACGTTTGCTGAATTAGACATGCTAGACTTACTACTCTGTCGCCCCTAGGACCAACGCCAACAACGCCATGCGCATGACCACGCCATTGAAGGCTTCCTGCCAGTAGCGCGACCAGCGGGTGATGTCAACATCGGTGGGAATTTCGTCCATGCGCGGCAGCGAGTGTAATAAGATCGCGTCGCTCTTGGCTTTGGTCTCCAACAGTTCACGCGTGATCTTGTAATTGGCGGGCGTCAGACCCACGTCCTTGCCGGCGCGTTCGTCGCGGCTCTTGGTGTAATCGGGCTGCACGACGGGTTCGACGAGGATCACATCGGCTTCGGCAATCGCCTGCTCGACGTGCTCGGCTTCCTTGAAGTTCACGCTGTACTGCTTCAGTTCGTCCTTGAATTCGGGCAGCAGCCCCATGTCGGGCGGGGCGACAAACGTGATCGGGCAGTCGAACTGCGCTAGCGCATAACCCAGTGAATGCATCGTGCGCATGCGCATATCCCCCACGGCCAGCCACTTCAGGCCGTCGATGCGGCCCTTCTCGCGCAGCACCGTATAGAGGTCGGTCAAAATCTGTGTCGGGTGCTCGCCCCAGCCGTCGCCGCCGTTGATGATCGGTACGCTGGCCCACTTGGCTGCTTCGTGCGGTGCACCCTGCTGAAAGTGACGCATCACGATCACGTCACCGTAGAACTCCAGCATCTTCACGGTGTCCTTGATCGACTCCTGGTAGAAGTCGCCGGCGCGCGTCATCTTGGCGTCGCTGAAGCCGGTGACGTGTCCGCCCAGGCGGTGCATCGCCGCTTCGTGGGCCAGGCGCGTGCGCGTGCTGGGCTGATAGAAAGCGGTGACCAGCGTCTTGTTTTTTAATAGCTCGCTGTTCTGCCGATTTCGTGCGATTGGCTCCAGCCGTTCGGCGATTTCGAACACGCGGAAAAATTCCTGGCGCTCGAATTCCTTCAGCGACAAAATATCGCGACCTGCAAAACTACGCATGGTAAAGCCTCCTGAGATGTGTTTTTGAATTCTGAAGCATGAGCAGCCGATTAGCTGCTTAAGTTCCCTCGGGTCAACTGTTTTTGCCGATGCGGCGCATTGGTATGCGGCGTACGACGTGGAAGTGAAAGTGTCCAGGCACAAAGTAACTCAATGAATAATCGACGACTTTGCCATCACGCGCGAAGAGCTGTGCTTCCAGTTTAAGCAAGATGTCTCCGGGGTCCAAACGTAGCTTGTGCGCAATCACTTCGTCGGCCGCTTCGGGAACAATGTCGGTGCGCGAATGGCTAAGCACGGGTTGTTTCTTGTGTAGCCAGAGATCCAGGATCGACCCGTTGAAAGTGTCGCCCAAATCTTGCCGGCTAAGGTAGGACACGGGGACGATATCGACGAGATAGGCCACTGGGCGCTTGCCCGTCAGCATCACGCGCGCGACCGACAGGACTTGATCTTGAGGGGTGAGCTGCAACCGCTCAGCTTCGGCGGGCAATGGCGCGCGTTCCTCGATCGCTACTTTGCCCATCTGCGTTTCCAATCCGATACGCTGTGCCAGCGTTTCGAGGCTCTCCAGCTCTTCGAGTCCGGCATCGATCACGGGTTGGGGTGGGGCGACGAAGGTGCCCACGCCGTGTTTGCGCACGATGACGGCCGCGTGTTCCAGCTTGGCCAGCGCTTCGCGGATGGTGGCACGGCTGACGTTGAAGCGCTGGCTGAGCTCTGCTTCTGAGGGCAGCAGCCCATCCCGACTGACCAGCTTGCCCGAACGGATCCCGGACAAGATTTCATTGGCAGCTTGTTGGGCGAGGGGTGCACTCTTGCGGACCATGGGGTAGGGCCATCCTAGACGTTAGTCGTCTGACAACTAGCGACCTCATTCTAAAGCTGATTCAGCTAAAGTCAAGCGGGAAAATAGCAAAGCCGCGCAAAGCGCTTAGAGAAAGAAAAACCGGGGCACGGCCGGGGTGCCGCAGCCATGTCCCGGTGTTGAAATGTTTCCGGAGAGACGGGCTAAATGTTAGCCCGCAAGAAGTAGGGTAACAGCGCGTAGAACTGTGTGGCATCTACCACTTCTTGCAGCGGCACGCGCTCATCGATCATGTGGGCAGTCTTCTCGTCGCCCGGACCAAAGCCGATTGAGGGAATGCCGGCCTTGCCTGCCCAATACGTGCCGTTGGTCGAGAAGTCCCACGTACCCAACTCTCGTTTCTCACTCCATAGCGCTTCGACAGTGCGCTGCCCCGCCTGCGTCAACGGATGCGTATCTTCCAGCACCCACGCCGGGTAATACTTCGAGACCGGAAACTTGAAGCCGGTGTAGCTGGGCTCATCATAGAACAATTCTTCCACGAAGATCTCGTCCTGCAGATAGTCAGGAATCAGACCCTTGACAGTGTTGATCACATCTTCGCGCGGCTCGGTTGACGTGATGCGGCGGTCGATGTAGATCGTGAACTGATCGGGCACCGCGTTGAGCGAGGCGGTGCGCGCCTCCACGTCGGTCACGGCGATGGAGGGGTAACCCTGGATCGGATGAAAGCCCATGCCAAAGCGCATGCGGCGATCCAATTCGCGGATTTGCGTGATGATGGCCATCATCTTGTACACGGCGTTGTCGCCCAGATAGTGTGAGGCGGCATGCGCCGATCGGCCATGCGCCGTGATCTTTAATTCGATGCGGCCCTTGTGCCCGCGATACACCCGCATCTTGGTCGGCTCGCCGATGAGAACGAAGTCCGGACGAATGCCCGGATCAACCTCGGCAAACGAATTGGGTGCGATGCCGTCACACCACTCTTCCATGTTGCCAAAGTAATAGGCGGTGAAGCCGTCCAATAAACCCAGCTCACGCGCCAGGGCCAGGCCATAGACAAAGCCGGGCGTGCTGCCTTTTTCATCGCAGGCACCGCGCGCGTAGAGCAGGCCATCTTCCACTTTGCCTTCAAAGGGATCCCACTCCCACTCGTCGCGTTCGCCGATGCCGACGGTGTCAATGTGAGAATCATAGACGATGACCTTCGGCCCGTTGCCAATGCGCCCGAGGGTATTGCCCATCTTGTCGAAGCGCACTTCGTCAAAGCCGAATTTCCGCATTTCGGCCTGAATGCGTTCGCCCACCGGACCGATGAGTGAATTCATCGACGGGATGGCGCAGATTTCGCGCATGAAGCGCACAATGTTGTCGTGCTGGTCGCACGTCCAGTGCCGCACTTTTTCGACCAGCGGTTTGAGATCAGGTGGCTGAGTCATATCTCCTCCGGAAAAATAGCCTATCAAGGTCGTTGAGCTTGGTTAGCAAATAGCAGGATGATTAGTGGATTGACACCCGCGGGGGATTTTACCACCAATAAGCTTCGAAAGTTGAATCGATGAATTCCGTCCTTCTGGTTTTAATCATTTCCCTGGGCTTTCGTGAAGATTGTCACTTTCCGTATTGATACGAACTTCATGCCCATTTTCGGTGCGAGATGGAATATTCTCGCGTCGAGGGCGTATGCCCAGGCGGCCTTCCACCCTCGATCGCGATCCATCCAATAACATACTCTAATTGCGCTGCCGGAAAGCCACCCAAATCAGCAGCAGGCGATTCCTCCTGTTGAAACGTTCCTCGTCATAGTGGTATCGTGCGCCGCTGAGTCAGGCAACTAAGGTTTCAACCGGCCAAAGAAAACGCGGCTAATGTTTTAGCCGCGTACAAGTTGCCTGAGCTGAAACCGAAACAAAAGGGTTAGGAGATAAACGGTGACCACTTTCAACCCACGCCGGTTTGTGGCTGCCGCAGCCGGATAGCGCCCGGTGAAATCATGGCAAATACATTGGGAAGATCATTTTCGTGTCGGCGAATGGCCTCGCAGACCATCTCGGCTTTGCGAGCAGGTGTCAGACCCAACAGGCGGATCAAAATGACGCTCCAGGTAATGCGGCCAAAGTCGCGATCGGCCGTGAGCAGAATCGCTTTCTCGCGACTGGCAATCTCGAACACTTCATTGTCCGAAATGCCGGGGAACGTCTCGGACACTGCCCATACGGTATGGCCGGCTTCGCGAAGTCGTTCGACGATCTGACGATCGACTCCCTCGTCGGCGAGGATTCTCATGATGTTGCCTCGACAATCGGATAGACCACATCGGCGCGCAGGGCATTGGCGGCAAAAGTCAGAGCGGCCTGAATGGAGGCACGGGTCAATTGCGGGTGAGCTTCGATAATCTGATCGAACGTTTCACCGGCCGCCAGTTTATCCAAAATCAGCTCGACTGTGATGCGGGTACCCGTCACTACCGGCTTGCCCATCATGATGGCGGGATCGGATACGATAATTGAACTTGTCATGAGCCTGTGCCTCCCGGACGCCAGTCTTGCGCAACACCGCAGCGGATGCCTTAGTTTTACACTGATTTCCGATTTTAGCCAAATGAATACGCGCTCGCAAAAACGCCCCTCTTGATCTGCCTGCATGTTTCAATGGAAGGCTGCGAAGCATACTTCGGCAAGGCCGAGTCGGCTACCGAGCGTGTGAAATTGCCGCACCGCTTCACTATCGCTAATCCAAAGACTCAAAACACTGCTGTGGAATCTTTTTAATGGCTGATTACCAGTGATGCGCATGCCTGCGTGAAGATTGCCACTTCCTTTGTACGAATTTCATACTCACTTTCGACGAAATATGGAGTATCATCATGTCAGTGGTTCTTCCCAGATGTACCCTCAACTGATTGTTAGCGATGTATAAAAGCACCAACTCTGAACGCGCTGCCGGGTTATGACGGAAGCGAGCATGGCGTTGTGCGTGAAGGAGGTGAGGTCGGAGAACAGCGTTGGTGATCGTGCTACTAACCTGTCTTCTCATTTAACACACTCATTAACCCTTTCAACCGTTTTGATCGTGCCGCTGAAATCAGTTTCACCTCTCAACCAATGCCAATACGGAGGACTTTTGCAATGCTAAGGGAAAGAGTAGTCGTAGCACTGGTGATCGTGACGCTCATCATCTCGCTTGTGGGGGCGGGATCTACCATTGCCCAAAACGGATCTGGCGGTTTCACCGCAACGCCCCTCACCCCGGACTCGACTGATCAAATATCCAAACCTGACAACCTCGGCGGAAAACAACCTTCAACGGACGCAGCAACTACATTCGCAGATAGTGCGGGAATGGTCAGCGTCATTGTCAAGCTGGACGTTGATTCGGTGGCCAGCTACGATGGTAGCGTGCCCGGTTTGGCCGCGACCAACCCGACCGTTGCGGGTACGGATAAACTTGATCTGAATTCGCCCACCGTCCAGCAATATCAGGCGTACGTGGATGGCATTCAGCAGGAGTTTGAAGCGACTGCCACCCGGTCGCTAGCGGGAGCCGAAATCACCAATCGGTTCGACGTGATCCTGGGCGGTGTCTCGATGGTCATTCCCGCTGACCAGATCAGCACCCTGACCAAGTTGCCGGGCGTTGTCGCCGTTTATCCCGATGAGCTGCTGCATCTCGATACTGATAATAGCCCGCAGTTCATCGGCGCCCCGACGGCGTGGAATTTAGCAGGCGGTCAGGAAAGCGCTGGCGAAGATGTCGTCGTCGGTGTGCTGGACACCGGCATCTGGCCCGAGCATCCGTCTTTCTCCGACCCGGATCCTTCGGGCAAGCCCTACGGTCCGTTGGCCACTTGGAATGGAACGTCTTGTCAGTTTGGCAGCGCCGTTCCAGGCGATGTGCCATTCACCTGCAATAACAAGCTTGTCGGCGCTGCGCGCTTTATGGCGACATATTCAGCGTTAAATACTTTGTTGCCGGATGAATACCTTTCGGCTCGAGATGACGACGGTCACGGCACGCACACATCCAGCACGGCAGCTGGCAATGCCAATGTCGCGGCCAGCATTTTTGGCGTGCCACGAGGGGTGATTTCCGGCATTGCGCCGCGCGCCCGGGTTGCCATGTACAAGGTTTGCGGTGATGCGGGCTGCTATAGCAGCGACTCAGCGGCGGCGGTCCAGCAGGCCATCCAAGATGGCGTGAATGTGATCAACTTCTCCATCAGTGGCGGCACCAATCCTTATTCCGATGCGGTGTCACTGGCATTCCTCGATGCTTACAATGCCGGGGTATTTGTCGCGGCCTCAGCGGGCAACAGTGGTCCAAGCGCCGAGACAACCGGTCACCGCGAGCCATGGGTTATGACTGTGGCTGCGAGCACGCACGATCGCGCCTTTGAAAATACCGCGACAGTGACGGCCGATGGTGGCGCCAGCTTAGCGTTGACCGGAGCTTCGATCACACAAGGCGTAGGCCCAGCACCGGTAGTTATCCCAGCGTCTGACGTGCAGTGTAATGCACCGTTCGCCGCAGGGAGTGTGGCCGGACAAATCGTGGTCTGTCAGCGTGGCACCACGGGACGTGCAGAAAAGGGTTACAACGTTCTGCAAGGTGGCGCAGTTGGGATGATCCTCTATAACCAGTCGCCGGCGGTGACCGACCTCGAAACCGATAATCACTACTTGCCGACGATTCACGTCCAGTACGTCGATGGTGCAGCCTTGCTAAACTTTATCGCTGCGAACACGAATGTCCAGGCGACCCTTACCTCGGGCGTAAAAGTCGCAGCCCAAGGTGATGTGATGGCGTCCTTCAGCTCACGAGGCGGCCCGGGACAGACGTTGGGGGTCAGCAAGCCGGACATCACGGCGCCTGGCGTGCAGATTCTGGCCGGCCATTCTCCGCAGCATCTCTCGCCACCCGCGGGTGTTGCCCTTGGCCCGCAGGGCGAACTCTTCCAATCGATCGCAGGCACTTCCATGTCCAGCCCGCACATTGCCGGCGCTGGCGCGCTGATCAAAGCGCTGCATCCTGACTGGTCCCCGGGTCAGATCAAGTCGGCCCTCATGACCACGGCGAATACCTCTGTCGTGAAAGAAGACGGCGTAACCCCAGCCACTCCTTTTGACGACGGATCAGGGCGTGTGGATCTTAACCAGGCTGGTACGGCGGGCTTGACCTTCAATGAAACCGGCGAGAACTACCTCACCTTTCAGGATCATCTGTGGGATGCCAACTATCCGAGCCTGTATGTTCCGGTCATGCCCGGCAGCATTACCGTGAAGCGCACTGTTCACAATGAAACCAATCAAACTAGGACCTGGAAACTGTCAGTATCCTCACCGCCAGATGTTAAGGTGACGGTGCCAAAATCCATCCGGCTCAAGCGTAATGGTCTGGGTCATTTCGACATCAAGGTAGATGCTCCCCAGGTGCCCCTGGGTGAGGTGCGGCATGCCATGGTCGTGTTCACTTCGGGTTCTGAGCAGTTGCACTTCCCCATCACCATCGTCCGCAGACAGCCGGCTGTGACGTTGACGAAGACGTGTGATCCTGCGACTATCACGAAATACGATCCGAGGGTGGGGGTTGTCAGCACCACGACCTGCACCATGACCATACAGAACAATAGCTTCACACCGGCTACGGTCAGCCTCTATGATCGGCTGCCGAAGCAGCTCCAACTGGTCGGCTTTACGGGCGGATTGGGCTTTGCCCATGGTGTGACCTTCGATGGCGTGTTGGCGGGCGCGCAGCCGCCTGACATCACCATCGGCCCCGGAGTGTCACCCGCTGGTGGATACTTGCCACTGAGCGCCTTCGGCATTGCGCCGATTAGCGGTGTGGGCGATGACACCATCACCAACTTTAACGTGCCGGCCTTTGTCTATGCCGGCCAGACCTACACACGCCTCGGTGTAGGCAGCAACGGAACCCTGGTTGTAGGCGGCTCCGCTGGAGCAACAGATGCGACTCCGGTGAATCAAAGCTTCCCGGATGATACCCGGCCCAATAACGTGTTAGCGCCGTTTTGGACCGACCTTAACCCGGCTACGGGTGGCGCTGTCCGCATCGCGACGTTGACAGACGGTGTCAACACGTGGATCGTGGTGGACTGGGACGCTGTGCGGGAATTCAGCAGCCCCAATACCAACACGTTCGAAGTCTGGATCGGCATCAACGGCGTGCAAGACATCAGCTACGCTTATGGCCCGATCGGCGGCACCGGCGACGGGGGTCTGTTAACGGTGGGGGCAGAGAACGAGTTCGGCAACCGGGGCCAGAACTATTACTACAATGGCACCGGCACACTGCCCGGTAATGGCACACAGCTGGTGGTGTCCGGTGTCCCCGGCGCGGCTGGCGAAATCCACGTCGTTACAGCGACCGCTAAGGGTGTCAGGCTCGGCGCCTGGACGAACTGTGCCGAGCTGGACGCCGACATCATCGCCGGCACAAACATTGCCTGCGCCAGCGGTGAGGTGATCAGGTAACGATTGTCAGTTTCAATTTTCAATGATGAAGGCACGTGCGCCTGCTGTTTGTAAGGCAGGCAGAGACTGATCTATACAGCGGCGAGTCGCGTCTTTTTGGCTCGCCGCTGTCGTTGTGGAACCTGCTTGTGAACTCGGCCAGACGTTTCTAATTGGGGGGCTTCTCACAGAGAAACAGGTCGCGTCCTTCGCCGCCGTGATAAGCATACACGTGATCCTTCACGCGCAGTTCGATGCGAAAACCTTCTGCCAGAACCTGCAGGTAGACCATGCCGGGCTGCGGACAACCCAGGCTTTGATCGGGCCACACGACAGACTGCGCACCAACCACTTCGATCGTGTTGTGGTCGATTGCGAGTCGGTCGGCAAGATCGGCGATCGCGGTATCGATCAGCGGCTGAAGACCGGACTCAATTGGCAAGGTCGCTGTCATGTTGTGTGCGGGGGTAAGAGTCTCAGCGAGTTGAAATGGTAGCGGCGTTAACATTGGCTTCACCAGAGTGGTTTCACACCAGACTAGCCTGGATGCCCCAGTATGATACTCATAGAGTGTGCCGCCATGACTCAGGACGATGCGAAGACCGTCAACCGGAACCTGGATATGCTCAATGCCCGGTTCGGGGCACCCCAAACCTCTATCAGGCCAGGTGACTGTTTCTTGTGTCACAATTTTTATTTCAGACGGCGTCGTGCCGAGGCGAGCTGCCAGGTCCGCTAGCGCTTGCTCGATGAGCGGTGTTTGGGCGGCCGGAGTCACGAGAGCCGAGGGTTGAGGGGAATCTGTTGCAAACGGTTCGGTGGTTGTTAACTTGCCGAGCGGCTGGGGCGGGGCACACGCTACCAGCATAACGATCACGATAAGAACGGTTGTCCAATTAGCTGAAATAGATGGCATGGCCAACCTCCCAGACAGTAAGTTGCATCGCTCGTCAGACGTTCAGCGCTGGCGAAATGTTCCCGGCTATGAGTGCCATTCTGCACAAACCCTCACGCTGACTTTGAAGCACACCCACAAAAGCCTAAGCGATCAAAAGAAAACGCAGCTAATGACGTAGCCGCGTTTCGTTCCTCAGATTCAGACGAAGCATTTCTTAAGAAGACGGTTAATATGCCTTCGCAAAGATCGCCACTTCCTGCGCTGGTTTACCACAATGCACGCACATACCTGATCCGCCCGGCTGTTCCAGCGGAATACAGCGTGTGGTGGCTTTGGTCTCTTCTTTAATATCCGCTTCGCACTGTCGATCGCCGCACCACCAGACACGTGCAAAACTATCTTCCACGACCGCCTTGAATTCGGCGTAGGATTTCGGTTCGTGCGTATGGGCGTCGCGAAACTCAGTGGCGCGCTTGAGTAGATCGCTTTGAATGGTCACCAGGGCCGATCGGGCTGCTTCAACGATCCCGGCCTGGGGCACGAACGATTTGCCCTCCCGGCCGGGCACATCGCGCCGCGCGAAAACAACCGTGCCTTTCTCCACATCCTTGGGACCGACTTCGATCCGCAGGGGCACACCGCGCATCTCCCAGTCGTTGAACTTGAAGCCCGGTGTCTCCTCCCGATCGTCCACCTTGACCCGCACGGTTTCCGCCAGTTGTTGGCGCAGCTGATCGATCACCGGTATGACTTTGCTCTTCTCGGCGTCGTTCTTGAAGATCGGAATGATGACGGCTTGGATGGGCGCGAGTTTGGGCGGCAGTTTCAAACCTTGATCGTCACCATGTACCATGATGATGCCGCCGATCATGCGCGTCGACAGGCCCCACGACGTGGTCCAGGCGTGTTCGAGTTGATTGTCTTTGCTCAGGAACTTGATGTCGAAGGCCTTTGCAAAGTTCTGTCCCAGGAAGTGCGACGTGCCCGATTGCAGCGCCTTTTTGTCGCCCATCATCGCTTCGATGGTGTACGAGCGTACCGCGCCGGCAAATTTCTCCGACTCCGACTTGCGGCCTGGAATCACCGGGATCGCCGCATCGTTCACGGCGAAGTCGGTGTAGACGTTCAGCATCTGGATCGTTTCGGCTTCGGCTTCGGCGGCGGAAGAATAAGCACAGTGCCCTTCTTGCCAGAGGAATTCGAGAGTACGGAGAAATAGTCGAGTGCGGAGTTCCCAGCGTACCACGTTGTTCCATAAGTTTAGACGCATGGGTAAATCACGATAAGATTTGATCCAGTTGGCCCACATATGGCCGAGAATGGTTTCAGACGTGGGGCGCACCACTAGCGGCTCGTCCAAGACTTCTCCACCACCGATCGTCACGACCGCTAATTCCGGCGAGAAACCCTCGACGTGCTCTTTTTCTTTTTCCAGAAAAGACTTGGGGATCAACAAAGGGAAGTAGGCATTCTCCACTGCCGCTGCCTTAAAGCGCCGATCGAGCGCCTGTTGAATGTTTTCCCAAAGGGCGTAGCCACTAGGCCGAATCACCATACAGCCACGCACCGGGGCATAGTCTGCCAACTGAGCACGCATAATGACTTGGTTGTACCACTTGGAATAATCTTCACTGCGGGGAGTCAGTTTTAACTCCGACATACTACTCCTTACTGGACAGGCTGAATTTATTGGATCATACTCAACGCATGACGCAACGAGTGACTATCACCGAGACTGAGCTACGCGAGTTGTATTATCAACAAGGTCTCAATCAAGATCAAATTGCCCAAAGACTGGGTGTCAGTCAAACCACCGTCTGGCGGCGGATGGCGGACTTTGGTCTGTTGGCACGACCATCACGTTTGGCTGCGCCCGAACATCTGGTGCCGCCGCGTATTCTTGAAAACTGGACACCACCGCTCGCTTATGTGGTTGGCCTGGTGACTACTGATGGCTGCCTGAAGAGCGATCAGCCAAAAGTTGTCGACTTCTCCTCGACCGATCAGGTGCTGATCGATCTCTACCAATGCTGTTTAGGCATAGCCGCACACGTCATCAGTGTCCGCCAGCGGACTGGCCGCCAACTGCTTAGCGTGAAAGTCAGCGATGCTGCTTACCGCGGGTTTCTAACCGATGTTGGCCTAAAGCCCAATAAAAGCTGTATCCTGGGCGCTCTTAACATTCCTGTTGCCGTATTCCCCGATTTTTTGCGAGGCTGTGTAGACGGCGATGGCAGCATCTGGATCACCCAACGGCAGGGCCATCCGTTGTTGGGCATTCAAATCGCTTCAGGGAGCGAAGCGTTCGTTGCCTGGCTGCAAGATACGGTTGCCCGCCTGACTAGCATCGTTAGCCATATCTATCGGCGAGAACGACGTTGGGACCTGCGCTTTAACGCCTGTTACGCTGATGCATTGGCCGAGTGGATGTATTACACCTCTGATGTACCACATCTGCCACGCAAACGTGCCGTATGGGAAAAATACCGCTTGATGGTGGCCTCTCAAGAGCGTAAAGCACCATTCGTCATGGATAAAGACTGAAACGCAATAAAACCCTGACGTTTTACTTCAACAAATCGATCACCTGCGTCACATCGTCCGCATAGCGCACCAGCTCACGGTACTGCGGGCGCACGTAGCTGTCGTTGGAAAATTGACGGATGGTCGTGCGCCACATTTCGCCTACCAACACAAACGGTTGGCGCTTCACTTCGCCCACTTGCAGCAAGCTCCACGTCAGCGCAACTTCACTCAACGTGCCGATGCCGCCAGGAAGCGCCACCCAGGCGTCGGCCATCGTCACCAGGTGATGCAGACGCTGAAACAACGTCGGGAATTTGATCTCTTCGTCGAGATAAGCATTCGGGTGCAAGCGAACCGCGTCGAAGAGTGAAGTGGTGACGCCGATGACGTGCCCGCCCGCTTCTTTCGCGCCCCGGCTCACGGCTTCCATCGTGCCGAAGTAACCGCCGGTGGCAAGCACGTAGCCGGCCTGCGCCAGCAAACGTCCCAGTTCACGCGCGCGATCGTAATCGAGATCGCCTTCCTGGGGCGAGTTGCTGCCAAAGACGACGGCGATGGGACCCATGGAATGTGACATGTGCTTAGTTTCCTGTGTCTGAATTGTGATCTGCGGTGGAGGCGCCGTGCGTCGGGGCCACCCCATCCGATCGGGTTGGCTCGCTTCCCATGAGCACTGATAACACCCCACTCAGAATCTTCTTGATCGGATGTTGCTTGAACTGTACGGCATAATCGACGGTTGCTGCTGCGACGCTGACTTCCCCTTCGACGCGGCGCAGCTCATCGAGATACTTGACGATCGACAGGTACAGCTCGGTTTCGGTCTTGTTGGGAAATTGGCTGCGCAAGTCGTGCCCACGGATCGCTTTCACGATCGGCTGGTAGACCTCGTCGTACCAATGCATGACTGCCTCTTCCTCACTGACATTGCGTTCGAGATCGAGCCCCATGTAATAGCGGTGTTTCTTGATGTGATCGCGCAGTTTCTGGTAGTCTAGATCGGACGTACACAGGATGTTTTGATCGGGCCGCCGCTCGGCCAGGTGCGTCTCTGTCAGAAATTTCTCGCGGGCTTGCTCGGCCTTGACGACTTCCAATGGCATTTCGTCTTGGTTGGCAAAAGCCTGGGTGAACCCGCGCATCAGCCGTTTAAGCGATTTCTCGCTGTATTGATCGGCGTAGTCCTCGGCCGCTTCTTCAAGCGACGTGTGTTTGGCCGTCTCCCGGAGGAAGTAGAGATGCTCCACAATCCAAAGATACAGGTCGGATTCTGTGCGGCCCGGAAAGTCGGCCAGCACGTTGTTCGCGCGGATGACTTCCACCAGGGGAAGATAAACAGCATCGTACCAGTCAGCCACCGCCTCGGCATCACTCACTTCGCGCTGCTGTTCCAGCTGCATATAGTAGCGATGGGTGGCAATATGCTCGATGATCTGTTGATAGCCGCCTGCCACGGTAAAGCGAATGAGCTGGCCGGGACGGATCTCGTCGAGCCGGGTGCGTTCCAAAAAGCGCCGGTACTCGTGCAAGATCTTCAGGTCTTCCGCTTTCAGATCGGCGCTGACCGGCACGCGCGATATGACTTCCTGTACTTCCGCGTCGATGAAGTCGACGCCTTGCTCGCGGGCGACCGACACGCGGTGATGTCCGTCCATCACGAAGTAGGCGTCTCCCACCTGGTATAAGCGCACCGGGGGCAGATCGACATCGCTGTAAAACGCGCGTGCAATGCTCTTCCAACGCGGCGCCGAGTTGTCCTGCTTGGGCAGAAACACGTCGTCAAAGTCGCGATAGCGATCGACGCTGCCAACGATCTGCGCCACCGGTACGGTCTTGACGCCGCGATAGATCGGCCCGCCCAGCTTGAGCGAGCGCTTGACTGACTCATACGACAGCAGTTGATTTGATCGGCCGGCCAGCTTGGCCAGAACGTCACGATACCAGGCCCGCCGGCGTACCCGGCCAAAGTCATGCTCTGCGCGCGCAAAAGAGCTCTGATCGTGCTGAACCTCATCCGTCATAATCGTCCTCCCATTCGATGAGCTGATAGGGATAGACATTCACCACGCGCGTCGCGCCCACCTGGGTGCTCGGGGGCACCCCATACGGGCCGTAGTACCGATGTTGATGGCCGTGCAGCATCAAGCGCGGCTTGAAACGCTGGATCAATGTATTGAACGCCCGAAAGCCGATATGCGCCGGATCGGGGCCGTCGCCCACGCTGAAGGGCGGCGAATGCGTAACGAAGATATCCAGATAGCGCCCGCGCCGTATCCGATTGCCCATCAACTTCGCGGCGAGCTGGGTGGCGCGGCGATCCATTTGCTCTTGCGTGTACTGGTGCCCGCTGTCCGGATCGTAGCGAATCGAACCTTCCAGCCCAGCCAGGATCAGCCCGCCCGGCCCTTTCACCACCTGCAGATCGAGCGCAGTGGCGCCTTGCGGAGCCAGATGTCTCCGCCCGGTTTCGGTGTATTCATAATCCCGATCGTGATTGCCGTGCACAAAGTACAACGGCTTGCCCAGCACGGTTACCAGGTAGTCGAGATAACCGTAGGGCAAATCACCGCAGCTGATGATCAGATCCACTTCCCCGAAGCGGTTCTTCACGTTGGGGCTGTGCAGTGAATCAACGACGTGATCGGTGACAGCCAGGATTTTGAAACGGCTCATTGATCCCACGTCCGCGTGTAATTCACTTTCAACTTCTCCAGCACCGCCTGCTCCAGATCGATCTGGCAGAGCGAAGCCAGCTGCAAGAGATACAGCGTCACGTCGGCCAGCTCGGCGGCCAACTCCGCCCGATCGGCTGGCGTTTCATCCCACTGGAAGTGCTCCAGCACCTCGGCCGCTTCGATGGCCAGTGAAGTGGCGATATTGCGCGGTGTCTGCGGGCGCGGCGACTCAACCTCATACCAGCCCTTCGCTCCAACGAAACGGTGCATCTCTTCGGAAAGTTGTCGAAGATCCATGTCTATCCCAAACAAAAACCAGCCCGCTCACACATCTGGAGAGGACTGGCTTTTGGCCTTGTTGACACAAACGAGCCTACCCAGATAGGTGGTCCAGTGGAGACGGAGCAGGGGTAGGCAACGGGTTCACGCTAAACATGCCGAGATTATACGGGCTTTCACGGGGCGTGTCAACGCGGTGTTAATCAGGTCTTGTCAACTCCTGCTGAGGATGCTATAATCTCGCCCGTTCAGGGCGATTAGCTCAGCTGGTTAGAGCGCACGGTTCACATCCGTGAGGTCGTAGGTTCAAGTCCTATATCGCCCACCAAAACGGCTTGCACAACAGTGTGCGGGCCGTTTTTTCTTTGCCCGGCAGCTTTTGGCTTGCCCGTTTGCTTATGGTACAATCGTGAGCGTCACATGGGCGAATGTGGTGCAGCCCACACAACCAGGCCGCGGATGCGCGGGCGCCGCCCCTCGCGACTGCGGCCTTTTTTGTCTGGTAGCCGAACTTATCAACTGAGGTCATTCAAGTTGCGTTCATCATCTTCTCGAGTTTCACGTATTGACTGGTGGATCATCGGGCTGCGCTGGCTCATGTTGCTCAGTGTGATCCCGGTGCTCTTGTTAAGCCCCTCGGCGCCGTCGGCCGTAGAAGATAATCTGCCTCAGACCGTGCTCGTCCTCGTCTCCATCACCGCTGTGTTCAATCTCCTGGCGATGGTTCTGTTGATCTTTGATGTGCCCGCGCGGCTGCTGGCTCCAGCGGGTTTGATCGTCGATACCTTTGTCACGATCGCGTTGTTGCTGATTACCGGTGGCGCGGATAGCCCGCTGTTTTACTATGCCTTGTTTCCAATTCTGACTTCGGCGTTGCGCTTCAACCCGATTATCGATGTCATTACGACGGCGGGCATTAGCCTGGCCTACTTCGGCATGGGCGGCAAATGGCCGGCCTTACTCCTGCCGGTGGGCATGGCCCTGGTCGCTGGCGTCCTGGGGACGCTCATTCGCCGGCAAACGCTGGAGCGTCTGCAGGTCGAAGAGGAGCACGAGCTGCAACGACTGCGCTCCACGCGCGAGCAGGCGCGCGCGATCTTCGAGATGGCCAGCACATTGAGCGCCACACTCAACTATCAACGCATTCTGGATGCGGTGTTGGACGTCAGTATTTTGGGCTTGAAAGAAATGGGCCCGGCATCCACGCGCATCATCAGTATGGTCTTGCTGCTGTCCACCGACTGCATGGTGGTGGCCGCTTCACGGCATTTGACCAGCCGCGATGAGAAACTCACGCTGCAGCTGCATCCGTCCGGCTCGGTCTCCCGGGCGTTGGCGCATGCCGAACCAATCGTGTGCACTGATCTGGAGCATGACCTGGAACTGACGACCTACACCGCGCTGCACCGCTGCATCTCGGCCGTCTGTGTGCCGCTGCGGGCCGGATTCGAAAATTACGGCGTGGCGGTGTTTGCCAGTCCCGATCAGAACGTCTTTACGCCGGACAACATCGACGTGTTAACGGCCGTGTGCAATCAGGCGACCATTGCTTTGCAGAACGCGCAGCTGTTCGAGAGCTTGCAGGCCGAAAAAGCCCGCATCGTCGAGATTGAAGAAGACGCCCGCAAGAAGCTGGCGCGTGATCTGCACGATGGCCCGACGCAGAGCGTGGCCGCGATTGCCATGCGCGTCAACTACGCGCGGACCTTGATGGAAAAGTCGCCCGCCCGGGTGCCGGAAGAACTGGAAAAGATCGAAGCGCTGGCGCGCTCGACCACCAAGGAAATTCGGCAGATGCTGTTTACGCTGCGCCCGCTGATTCTGGAAACGCAGGGCCTGAAAGCGGCTCTGGAGACCCTGGTGCAGAAAATGCACGACACCGATTCCACGCTCAGCGTGCATCTGGAACTCGACGAGAATGCAGAGAAGCTGGACAAGGACTCGCAGGGCATGATCTTCTACGTCGTCGAAGAAGCCGTGGGCAATGCGCGCAAACATGCCGAGGCGACCGACATCTGGATCGGCGCACGCCGCGACAACGACGCTTATCTGATCGAGGTGCGCGACAACGGCAAAGGCTTTGATGTGGGCAAAGTGCAGGCCAGTTACGACAAACGCGGCAGCCTGGGCATGGTCAACATGAGCGAACGAGCCGAAGTGTTGAAAGCCAAACTGTCCATTGGTTCGGCGGCTGGGCAGGGCACCCGCGTGATGCTGCGTTTTCCGCTGGAGCGCATCCAGTCATGACGGAAACACAACTGCTGCCCGTCGTCTGGACTCTGGCTTCCATGACGGTGGCCGTACTGGCCAGCTTGTTTGTGAGTACGGCGCAACTGGAAAGGCTGCGCATAACTACCGGGGGGCGTCTTCTCGAACAGTTCTTGCGAGTGGTCTATTTCATCGGTGTGCCGTATGCCGCCTTGTTGACGGGCAGCCTCGCCTCAATCGATATGGGCGTGACCGGCGTAGGCGGATCGATCCTGGGGTGGTCGCCTGCCGAGTGGCTGCGCGGTCTGAGCACGGGGCTGACACTTGCCGTGATCGTCTTGATCCCGATCGGTCTGGCCAGCCGCCAGATCGCGCGCGCCGGGCAGCCGTTAGGCACGGACGAACGATCGGCCGGGGCCGTGATCGTCGAAGCGATCTGCGCGGAAACCCATTGGGCATTCTATCGTGCTGCGCCGCTCATCCTACTGGGAGACGTTTACGCGGCGGCCCTCTTCGGCGGGTTGTTGGTGAGTGTGGAATGGATCGTCATCTTAATCCGCAACGGTCTGAGTGAATCGCCTGGTGAGCGGCAGCACTGGCTGCGGCGCGGCGTGCTGCTGGCGTTGAGCGCCGCCGTGTTTGCGCTGAC
>JAUQXC010000901.1 GCA_030834825.1 Thermoflexales bacterium | reverse complement strand
TGTAGCCGCCATCCGTATCGGTGCGGAAGCGCAGCCGAATCGTCTGGCCCTGATAATCCTGCAGATCCAGCACGGCTGTCTTCCAGCCCTCAACCTGCGACCCCCACACCGTCCCGATCTGCGTGATGGTGCCATACTCCGGGCCATTCAAGGCATACACATACAACGGCCGTGAGTCCGTACTCCCATGCCGCGCGGTCGTCCAATACTGGAAGCGCATACTCTGCGCCTGGGCCGGCACCTCGAACGGCGCCGTGTAGCCCGACACATCCGTCTCGTTCAAGCGCAGATACTCCCCGTCCAAACTGTTCACATCGCTGATGATTTGCGCCGCGCCATAGGAAACTCGCGACGGTGTCCAATCCGGTGTCTCGATGTTGAGCGAGAGGTTGTCCAGCCGCGAGAGGCTGTTGTAGCCGCCATCCGTATCGGTGCGGAAACGCAGCCGAATCGTCTGACCCGCATACTTCTGCAGGTCTAATATCCCCAACTTCCAGCCTTCCACCTGCGAGCCCCACACCGTCCCGATCTGCGTGGTGATGCCATACTCCGGGCCATTCAACACATATACATACAACGGCCGTGAGTCAGTGCTTGCATGCCGCGCGGTCGTCCAATACTGGAAGCGCATACTCTGCGCCTGGGCCGGCACCTCGAACGGCGCCGTGTAGCCCGACACATCCGTCTCGTTCAAGCGCAGGTAATAGCCGTCCAGATTATTCACATCACTGATCACCTGTACACCGCTCGTGTTCGACGCCGTCCAGCCCAACAGATCACCCGTTTCAAAATCGTAGTTCACCGGATACATCGCTGAGGGCAACGCCATCAATCCACGCGAGAAATCTCCATTAGCAATCAACGCCGTAGCCGGTTCTTGAATCTCTAGCCCACCGCTGTTGAAGATGAAGTTGTCAGGTGCCGCCGGCAGCGGTGCCGCCAAATCCAACTGATACGTTCCACTCAGATTCGTCGTGGTTGAGGCGGCCAGCAACGCATTGCCATCATAGGCGCTGATCGTCACACCAGGGATAGCAGGTTCACCCGCCTGCCGTGACCCATCTTGATTGTTATCACTCCAGACTTCACCTGTGACCTGAGCCGCCGCATAATTTCCAAAGCGATGATTGGCCGACGTTGTGAAATCGCCAAGTGTGACAGTGAGCACACCCGAAACGCTAAACGCGAATTGATCGAGCGGCGTCTGCACCACCCGATAGGTTCCCGCCTCCAACCCCGTAAACTGATACTGCCCAGTGGGATTGGTTACCGTGGTCTTGAGCGGCGTCGAATCTGATGCCGCATACACGGCCACCTGTACTGCACCTAATCCGAGCTCACCGACTTGCTGCACATTGTCGCGATTCGCGTCGGAAAAGACCGTGCCCGTAATGCTCGAGCGCGTGAATTCCACGAACGCACCCGGAACTACCCAGGTGTACGATTGACCGCTCCCCACCAAGGCCCGGATTTCCTTCGCCCCCGCCTGCGTGCTCGTCAATGTGGTCGAGAACACGCCCGCCGCATTCGTCGTGCCCGGCAACGCGGTAAAGGTGTGGTTGAGGCCCGTCGCCACCAGCCACACCGTCTGCCCCGGCACCACATTGCTGTAGGCGTCCGTCGCCGTCAGGATGATCGTCGCCGCCGCACTCCCATCCGCCCGATGCGGCGAGGTGACATTCAGTTGCGATAGCGAAGCACTCACATTCCCCGGCAGGACGTTGATGGTCACCACACTACGCAAAGCCGGACTGTTGACGTCCGTGGCCGTGATCGTCTGCGCACCAACCGTGCGCAACATCATGCCCGAGAAGAGATGCTGGCCCGCATTCCCCGCCGCAAAGGTATACGTCGTCGGCAACGTCGCCTGGGGATCCGAACTACTGAACTGAACGGTGCCCGTATACTCGGTGGCAATGTCACCGAGGCCGTCACGCAACGTGACCGTCAGGGCGAGGGAAGCACCGGCCACCGTCTGTGTCGGTACACTGCTGAGCTCTAATGTCGCCGCCGGGCCGGGCAATATACTGCCGAACAACTCAACACTGTCCAACGCAGCTTGGTCAGTGCCTACACCGTATTCGGCTCGGATCTGGAAGTTGGTGATATTGCTCAAAACTTCTGTCAGGCTGGTCGCTCCCCCACCCAAAGTCCAGCCTACCGTGTCAGCCAACAACACTGTAAAAGGATCCCAAGTTGTGGCTGGGCGTCTGGGCAGCATGCGATAAGCTGTTTTGCTGCCACTGGCCAGGTAGACGTCACCATGCATGGAATAGCCCGAGGAATAATAGCTGCCACCCGAACTCCACAATGCGAATTTCAACTCTATATAGTTGCGCCAATCGCCGTGAAAACGAGGGGGAGCGACAAAGTAACTCGTAATACTATCACCGGGTGCACTTGTGCGAATGTATCCATCACTGCTACCGGCATCATTGCCTCCGCTTCCCGGATTCTGTAGCGCACCCGCATTCACGCTCCAGCCTTCAAGATTGGCACCGCTAAAATACGCTGCGATAACTGGTTGCCCATCTGTTATGCCGGATGTAACTGCCAGTACGTCCGAAACCGAATGGTCACGCAGATCGGTCGCACAACTCGCGTAATCGGATCCGGTCAGCGGCAGCGCATTATCACAGACTGCTGGCATTTTCTTGATAACCTGTCGTGATCTGGCTCTAGGCAACTGTAAAGGTTCAATCGAGGGGGAAAAAGACTCGGCGCCTGAAGCGGCGAACACCGCAGGCGCTGTGATAAAAATAACTGAGATAAGAATTGTTAAGCCAATTGTCCAAGTGAAGCGAGGCAAAGACTGTCGATACATGATGTCCACCTTTACGAGGGGTTGAAGGATGCTTGAAAACCTGTCGCCAACCTGCTGGCAGTTTGAGTTTGATTCACTACTCCGGGCCTGGACCACTTTGCAAATAGCACTTGCTTTGCACTAAAATTTTGCGACAGGTATAATAGAGGTTGCGTCATGGTACAGCACATCGCCCACCCCGGTTGGGTCATCACATAGACAACCTGCGACGAGGAACAAGCGCTGCCCAGGAACCCACATGTGGGCAGTTTATATTGTCACACGATGCCGCTCCGAAAAGTCGGAGTACAGCTCCGACTTTACTCCGAAAATTCACGGGGCGCTTCAGGAGTGATATGGCTGTTTCCCCAAATCGTTTTGCGCAATTGCTGACCGAAGGCGTCTATCACATCCGCCACCGCGAATCGAAACGCATTCAGGTGGTGCAGGACGAATTGGGCTACGCCCTCGGCCGCGCCGGTGGGTCCGTGATCGAATACTGGCGCAAAGGCCACTTGCCCGCCACCCATCAAGACATCGAAGGCCTGGCCCGCGAATTGATGCGCCGGGGCGGCTTCGATGAGACCTGGCTGACACAATTCCTGGCGAGTGCGGGGTATAATGATCCGACCCACCTGTATGGAGAACGCTTTCCTCCACCCAACCCAACCCTGCCTAGCGCCGCGCGCCAAGAGCTTGATGAATTCGTCTCCAGCGAGGAAGAGGCACCGCAACTGGCGCCGTTTATCGTCGGCCCACCGATCCTGCATCCGCGGCAGTTCTTTGGACGCGAGGCGGAACTCCGCGCCATCTTTGATCTCTGGCGCCATGATCCACTGCAAAACGTCGCGATCATTGGCCAACGCCGCAGCGGCAAGACGTCACTGCTGCACTACCTGGCGACCATCAGTGCGACGCCACCTTCCGACCTGCGCCCGCAGCAGCGCCGCGACTGGCTGCCGCACCCGGAACGCTATCAGTGGGTCTTCGTCGATTTTCAGGATGCCCGCATGCACCAACAGGAGCGGCTCCTCCACTACATGTTGACTCACCTGGCGCTGCCTGTGCCCGAGTCTTGCGACTTGCCCACTTTTCTGGACATTGTTAGCCTGCATCTCTGTGCACCGTCGATCATCTTGATGGATGAAATAGCGGTCGGGCTGGCTGCACCAGAATTAGATCAACACTTTTGGTGGAGTTTGCGCTCGCTGGGAACGCTTCAGACACACGGACAGTTGGGGTTCGTGCTGGCAGCGCAGACAGTGCCAGCACAGATCGCCCAGGAGTACGGCAAACCTTCGCCCTTCTTCAACATCTTCGGTCATAGCTTCACCCTGGGGCCGCTCTTAGAGGAGGAGGCGCTGGCCCTGATCGCGAGCGCGCCACTCCCCTTCTCACCCGATGATCAGGATTGGATTTTGGAACACAGCGGAGGTTGGCCCTATCCCCTTCAGCTGTTGTGTCACTTGCGGCTGAGCGCGTTACGGAACGGCGATGAGACGACGGCCTGGCGCACTCAAGCGCTGCCTCAATTGACTGCTCTGACACAAGAGGCACTGCCCCGATGAATGACGGGAGGACTGCGCAGATCGACGAGACAGCGCCTTCCGCGCCATGCGACCTGTATACAGATGAGCCAAGGTTACATCCTCATTTCCTCGTCGGCAGCCTTCAATTACTCGGTTGGCTTTTCTTTCGCCCGACGGCCTGGCGCGCGCACCTCGCTCGCATCGATCGGACATTGTCACCCATTTTTAGCCTGGCCGATTTGGATCGGAAGCAGTGGCGCAACCCGGCGCTGCGGCGCTTTTTACTGCAATGCGGTCTGCTCGTCCTCTTGTTTTTCCCTCTGCATGCACTGAGCCGAGCGAACATCGGTTTGCCGCTTGACGACCTGACCTATGATTTCGCCTCTTACCTCGGCGGCTCTGTACTCTATTTCCTGGGGCTTGGACCAGCACTTCAGATCGCGGCGCTGGCGGCTTTTGTGGTTACCGATGCCTTGGGACTCAATGGCTACATTCTTACTCCCTTATTCTTCGGGATCTCGGCAAGTGTCGGCGGCAATCTGCTCGAGCCAGTGTACACCATCTCGTTCACCCGGCGACTAGGTGGACTGGTCACCGGCATCTTTCTTGGTAGCCTGTCAGCTGCGCTGCTGTTAGTGTTCGCCATGTTGACGCAGCTGACGTTCCCACTAGGCACCGGCAGTGTCGGTTTCGGCGGTCTCCTCGGCCTGCTCCTCGGCCTAGGTCTTGGCTGGCGCACACGCGCCTGGCGGCGCGCCGGGTTAATCGGTCTCGGTCTGGCAGCTTTTATCATTGTTCTTTCAAACGTGCCGCTGGATGGAGCCAATCCGCTGGTGGAGAATGCCGTATCCGGCCTGCTCGCCACCGGGACGATAGTGGTGTTTTATATTCTAGCCGTGGCGATCAGTCAACGGAACATCACGGCGATCGCCGGCGCCTGGACTGGACTCACCGCCGGACTGCTGGCGCTCGCCATCGCTGACAGTATGATCTATGCATCCTTCTTTAACGGCTCTCTTGGTTGGTCAGCCGGGCTGCAGTATTTGTGGCTTTTTCCGCTTGGCTTGACTTTGACGTGGTGGCGTCCCGTGGTGCTCTACCCCTTCCTGACCGCTTGGAATACGCTGCTCTTTTACGCAGAGCTCCGACGCGCACCTGGGCGCTTAAGTTTGCTGCGCTGGCACTCGGCTGGCTGGGACGAGCTTCAACGCCTGCCGCTACGGGGACTGGATGATCATCTGCTTATCGTGCTAGCGCGTCATCCGGCCGAGGGTCAAGCCGCGCTCGACTACCTTGCGCGCGGCCATCAACGTTGGGCGGCGCAAGCCGCTCAAGTTGAACTGGACGCGCGTTCTCTGGAACGCTGCGCGTCTGTCACGGAGATCAGTGCCGCCGCACATCAGCTCGCGGTGGGCGAGCTGGCCGGCTCGGCCAATGCACTGCTGCGCAGCTTCAGCCGTCTGAGCCAGGATGTGGCGGCAGCACTCCAGCTGGTCAATACCTATCATCAGCGCCTAGCTCTGCGCACGATTGAGGATCAACTGGATGGACTCTTGCGCGAGCTGACGCGCAGTAACGAAGCCTACGCTCAGCGCTTTCGTCCGATCGCGGTGCACTGGCGGCGCCTCATCGCCGAGCAGCGTCAGGCTCTGGTCCAGATCGCCGAGCGGCATCAAGAGATCGATAATCCCTACGTCGTCGGTGTTCCACTGAGTGCCCAGCAAGCGGTCTTCGTGGGACGAACCGAGCTCAGCGCCCGGTTGGAGACACTCCTGCTCGATCGGCAATGTCCGCCGCTCCTGCTGTACGGACAACGTCGCATCGGAAAGACCTCGTTGCTCAACAATCTAGGCCGCCTTATCGCGCAGGATATCGTCCCACTCTACGTCGACCTTCAGGGACCCGTGGGGTTAGCCGCCAACCACACCGGATTTTTAGCGGCCCTGGCGCGCGCGCTGCAAAGCGCAGCCCAGCAGGAACGCAAGCTCACCTTGCCACCCTTGTCACGTGCCGATCTAGAGACCGACCCCTTTCCTTGCTTTGATGCCTGGCTGGATATGGTCGCGCAGGTCTTGGCGCACCGTACGGCACTGCTGATGCTGGATGAATTCGAGGTGCTAGAATTTGCTCTGGCGAGCGGGCGTCTCCATGAACGGAGTGTGTTGGGGATGCTGCGTCACATGATACAACATCGACCTTGGCTGAAGGTGCTCTTCGCCGGGTCGCACACTTTGGATGAGGTGCAGCGCTGGTCCAGCTATCTCATTAACGTCCAAGTGATCCCGATCAGCTATTTGTCGGAAGAAGAAACGCGCCAGTTAGTTGAACATCCTGTCGAGGATTTCGTATTGCGCTACACGCCCGAAGCCAGTGCGCGTGTGTTTACACTAACACGCGGGCATCCGGCGCTGGTACAGCTGCTCTGCACAGCCATCATCGCGGCCAAAAATCGGCAACCGCTGGCGCGCCGCCGGCTCGCAGACCTAGCCGACATCCTAAACGTGATCCCAGAAACGCTGCAACGTGGCAGTCTGTTCTTTGCCGATATCGAACGCAATCAGCTCGCTGAGCGAGAGCGGGCCGTATTACGAACACTCGCGCAGCAGGGCGAGGCCGCCGTGCTTCCGGCCGCGGCGCTGGGAGAACCAGCTGGCCTTGAACAAGCATTGTCGCAGTTGATGCGTCGCGACCTGATCGAAGCCGTCGCCGGCGGGTATCGCTTCCAGGTCGAGCTGATCCGGCGCTGGTTCAGTGGTCAACCTGACGTGCAGCCCAGCCCCGTTTCATCGGTCGACCATTAAGAGTGCGTAAAAGAATTACCTCCGCTCCCGCTGGATGGTTACATCCGGCGGGAATGGTGGATGTAACCATCCACCAAGAGCAAACTGGGAAATTATATTGGTGAAGTATCCACGCCCGATCCAACTGCACAGCGTCGTTGATCCAAGATGGCATTTCTTTAGAGCAATTGGATTGCCGCAATAACACCATCTTCAACTTAGACCTGTATAAGGAATGAGGCTAACCTTCAGAGGTGAGGGGCTTTGGGGGAGAGGCGTATAGCGTTAAAGTGTGTGAGCATGTCGCTCAACCAACATCTCTGCCGGGGACTTACGTTTATTGAGAGCGGGAGACGAGACTCGAACTCGCGACAGCTTGCTTGGAAGGCAAGAGCTCTACCAACTGAGCTACTCCCGCATGGGACGCATTTAATCGTCGGTTGCGATTCTAACACAGCCGCCCCGACCCGTCAAAGCGAGTGGGTGGCTTCACCTGGTCAGCCTGTGCCGATTCCGTAGCCACACCCAGATGATGGCCCACACTGCTGCCACTTCGATCGCGCCACCGAGCAATGACCAGATCACGTCCGAAGTTGGCGACACTTGTACCGGAACTTGATCGCGCCACGCTTCCATGATGAAGTGGATGGAGATGGCATGCCGGCCGGGACTGAGCATATTCCACAGCGGATCTGATTGGCCGATCATCGTGATGTTGGCAAACAGGCACAAGGCCGCAAATACCACGGCGAGGATGATGGCCCGGCGGCGCGTAGGCTGGCCAGAAGTCAGCAGCAAACTGAGGCTGGAATTCACCAGACCGATACCAAACGCAAAGGCCAGCCACATGCCCGCAAACCGATCGAGATGATACGGGCCGATCAGCAGCCACAACCCCGCCCCGACGATCAGCATCGTCACCAGCAAGCCGCTGCCCGCGGCTGCCCACCAACCCAATAGCTTGCCCCAGAGATAAACGCCCGACGTGACCGGTAGTCCATCGAGCAATTCACGCACGCCAGCTTGTCGATCGCGCGCCAGGACATCAGCTGCGACGATGGGAATCACCAACAATGCAATCAAATAGATCGACATAGCCGCGTACATGATCGCGTATCGAGTGGTCGTGTTCAACGCGGCGTCGGTGGCAATGCCGCCGGACGCAATCCACGTGCGCTGCACTTCGGCGGCATTGGCTTGTCCGAACAGCACATACATGACCAACGGCAAGGCGATCAAACTCAGCATGACGCCTGTCAACATACGCTGCCGCCATTGCAGCACCATCTCATAGCGGATCATCCCGCTCAGCTGTAGAAAGACCTTCGCCACCTAACCCTCCTGCTGCGCACGCGGCCTGCGTTTGGATTTACCGCGACGGCCCAGCAAGACTCGTTCCTCATCGCGGATGAAATACGTAGCCGCCAAACGGATCAACCACAAGCCGATCAAGATCAAGAAAATCCGATTAGGGCCGTAATCCGGCTGATCGGGTTGCAGATACAGGGCAAGCGGCCACAAGAATGGCCACTGCTTAACCAACACCTCACTGGCCAGCATGAGGCCGCACCACAACACGGTGATCAACCCCACGCTCATGACAGCCTGTCGCGTCATCAATGTCAGGCAGACCCCTAATCCCACAAAGAACAGCAAGGGGACGATCCAGCGCGAGAGGGTCACGCTCAAAGTCTCGCCTGTCACATTCAACATCACAACACTGCCGATCACGGCCAGACCACCTTGCAGTGCCAGCAGCCACGCCAGACGTTCCAAGATCGTCCATGCCAGGGGTCGCGGGCAGGCCAACGTCACTTCCAATCCCGGTTCGTCTTCCGGTGAAAACAAAAACGCCGCGTGAACTCCGGCCAGCAGTGGCACGATCGTTTCAAGTACGCGCCGGGGTTCGAGGGGGGCAATGCCCAACGGACCCAGCAACCAGGCGGCAGCCACCGCACCGACACCGGCGGCGACCGGCCACCAACCCAACAGACGCAAGCTGATCCGCCACGCCAGCCCCGGTTCATGTCTGCGCGCATATTTCGCACCGCGCCAGGCCGACCACGCCAGCGCCGCGGATAACATGGCCACTAATACCAGCACCACTGGACGTGAGATCGCGGCCCGCACAACAAAACCCGCTCCACGGGTGTGACTCAGGCAGCTGCTGTCCGGTTGCCGCAGAGGATCATGCAAGAATGAATAAACGATTCCATTGGCACAGGGATCGGCGACGACCAAGACACCATGCCCTGCCGTGGGCACGCTAAAGGCGTACCCGTGAGTTGAGGCCGCCGCTACGGTTTCGGCATAGCGCGGTGGCGAGCCGGGATCGTATTCACCGCCGATGACAAGCAGTGGCACATCTGTGTGCAGCGGCTCAGCATCTCGTGCATCGACTTCCCGCGCCGGCCACTGCGCACAGACTGCCAGGTTGGTCGTGGAGTCACGGTTGGCCCATTCCGCCAGCGAATACTTCGCATTCGTCTCAGCCATTTGCTGCGGCGTGACCTGTATCAAGCGCAGGCTGCACGCCACCGAAAGCTTCATGCCCTCACTCAGCGGCCACTGGGGACGATGTGCATTCTCCAACGCCGTGCGCTGATCGACCAACAGCTCGGTGTAATCACCGTCGCGCAAATCGTAGAGCAAGGCCGGAACCCGGCGGGGAGCGCTATAGACCAACCAGCCGGTGAGATCGATATGATTGAGCGTGACGGTAAACGTCTCGTGCGTGACGGGATCAAAGTTGGCCAGCACGGGCGGCGGTTGCCGCACCCGATCGACGATCTGAGCGAAAACGGCGCGTGCGTCAGGATAGATCAACCGGCACACCCCGTCTTGCTCACAGTTGGTGAAGATCGTGTCGAAGTAGTGCGCCAGGCTCAGCGGCGCATCGGCAAAGACGTATTCCCAGATGGGATAAGCCGAGTCCAGTACGGCGCTACGGATGTGATCGGGATAATCGCGCACGACGACCTGCGCCAGCATGGTGCCATAGGACACACCGTAGAGGTTGATCTGATCGTAACCCAGTGCGCGGCGCAAAGCCTCAATGTCGGCC
>JAUQXC010000900.1 GCA_030834825.1 Thermoflexales bacterium | reverse complement strand
GATCAGGCGCGAGGCCGCTTCGATGCTCCAGGGGCCTGTGTTGATGATCAGATGATACAGCAGCGAATCGGACCAGTCAATGTTGTAGAACCGCTTCAGGTAATCGGCGGCAGCTCGATCGCGCTCTGCCACCACGTCGCGCGCCAGTTCAAACGTGAGGCCTTCGCGCAGCTGCACGCGGCTGATGCGCGTCTCCAGCGGCGCTTCGATGCGCACGTGCAGCACGCCGGGATCGTTGCGCAGCACCGCCTGTCCACCGCGCCCTACAATGACGATGTTGTCATGCTTGCAGGCGGCGCGAATGATGGACTGCACCAGCGGGATCGAATCGGCGGCGTCGATGACTTTCACTTCCGACCAGGTGCGAGCCTGCGTCATCAGAAGCGGGGGGTTGCCCAGCAACCGATCGAGAAAGCTGCGCACCTGGTGTTGGTCTTCGCCGAAGTCCACCACCTCGCCTTCGGTCAGACCCACTTCAGCGGCGACTTTCATCATCAACTGCTTGTCAAACGATTGGTAACCGAGGATCTGGCAGACGTTGGCGGCGATTTTATCGCCTTCGCTGCCGTACTGTCGCGAAATGGTAATGACGGCCATCGTCTCCGCTCCTTTCTGTCTGGCAGAAACCGGGTTTCTACAGTCCGGCTGATCTGTAGTCCCGCGTGAAGAAACCCGGTTTCTTCACTATGGGTGGTCGACGATCGACGGGCGTCAGGCCCCGCGCAGCGCTCTATTTTCAGTATACACCCGTTGGCAAGTGATCTAGCGTTGCACCCTGAAATGCGTCTGCAAGCTGCGCACCTTCAAATCTTTCGCCTTCAGCGCCGCGATGCCGTTGATGGCTGCCGCCGCCGCGCTGAGTGTGGTCAATAGCGGCACGTTATGCTGCACGGCGGCCATACGCATGGCGCGGCTGTCGTCGTGGGCGCGTGCGCCGAGCGGTGTGTTGATGATCAATTGCAGTTCACCGCGTTCGACCAGGTCTTGAATGTTTGGATGCCCCTCGCTGACTTTCTTCACCGTCGTCACCGGCAGGCCGGCGCGTGACAGCCAGGCCGCCGTGCCGCTCGTCGCCATGAGTGTGAATCCCAGGCGATGCAAATCGCGCGCGATCTTCAAGGCCGCGCCTTTGTCGAAGTCGTTTACGGTGATCAACGCCGCGCCTGCTTGCGGCAGCGGCGTCCCGGCGGCCATCTGCGCTTTGGCAAAGGCATGCCCAAAGTGGGCCGCATGGCCCATCACCTCACCGGTCGATTTCATCTCCGGCCCTAGGCGATGATCGACGCCGGGGAACTTCTTGAAAGGCAGCACCACTTCTTTGACAAAGAAGCCATCGACTTCAGGCATCGCGACAAAACCGATCTCTTCCAGCGTCTGACCGGCCATAACCCGCGCCGCCAGATTGGCGATCGACACGCCGGTCGCTTTGCTGACAAAGGGCACGGTACGCGACGCGCGCGGATTCACTTCCAGCACGTAGACGATGTCGTCTTTGATCGCGTACTGCACATTCATCAACCCTTTGACTTGCAATGCGCGCCCCAGTTTTTCGGTGTAGTCCTGAATGATGTTGAGGTGATACAAACTGATCTTGTAGGGTGGCAAGACACACGCGCTGTCGCCGGAATGCACACCCGCTTCTTCGATATGCTGCATCACACCCGCAATGACCACACGCTCACCGTCGCAGACCGCATCGACATCGACCTCAAAGGCATCTTCGAGATAATGATCGATTAGCACCGGCCCATCGGGCGAAGCTTCGGCGGCGGCAGCCAGAAACGCGGCAAGCGACGAATCCTCGTAGGCGATCTCCATCGCGCGGCCGCCCAACACATACGAGGGACGCACCAACACCGGATAGCCAATGCGCTGCGCCACACGGCGGGCCGCCTCCAACGAGGTGGCTGATCCCCAAGCGGGATGGGGAATGTCCAACTCGCGCAGCAGGCCGCCAAAGCGCACGCGATCTTCGGCGATGTCGATCGAGTCCGGCGACGTGCCCCAGATCGGTACACCCGCTGCGTGCAGGCCGCGCGTGAGATTGATCGGCGTCTGTCCGCCGAACTGCACAATCACGCCCGTCGGTTTCTCTTCATCGATCACGTTCAACACATCTTCCAAAGTGAGCGGCTCAAAGTACAAGCGATCGGCAGTGTCATAGTCGGTGCTCACAGTCTCTGGATTGCAGTTAACCATGATCGTTTCATAGCCCAGCTGCTTCAAGGCATAGCAGGCCTGCACACAGCAATAATCGAACTCGAGGCCCTGCCCGATGCGGTTCGGTCCCCCGCCGATGATGATGACTTTCTGATTGTTCGTCGGCTCGGCTTCGTCGCCGCGTTCGTAAGTGGAGTAGAGATAGGGGGTGAATGCTTCAAATTCAGCGGCGCAGGTATCGACGCGATAGAAGGCGGGAATAATGCCGTTTGATAAACGATGTTGGCGAATGGCCGCTGGCGGTTGGCGGCTGGCGGCTGACGCTTGCAGCAAATCTGCAATCTGTTTATCCGAGAGGCCAAAGCGCTTCGCGCGCCGCAGCAACTCGAGCGGCAAGGTTTCCAGCGAATGCGAGCGCAGTTCGTGCTCGACCGCGATCAGCAACTGCAGCTGCGCCACAAACCACGGATCATACTTTGTCTGAGCCACAACTTCTTCCAACGTCGCGCCATTTCGCAGCGCAGCCAATACATCAAAGATGCGGTGTGCCGTTGGCGTTGTTAGATCCGCAGTTTGCAGCTGGCTTCGTGTCTCTAGCTTTAATTCTAAACCCCGCAACGCTTTGTTCAACGCCTCAGGAAACGTCCGCCCGATGGCCATCACTTCACCCACGGACTTCATCTGCGGGCCGAGCATGGCGTCTGCGCCGGGGAATTTTTCGAAGGCAAAACGCGGCACCTTGACGACGCAATAGTCGATGCTGGGTTCGAACGAAGCAGGCGTCACCCGTGTGATGTCATTGGAAATCTCGTCGAGGGTGTAACCCACCGCGAGCAGCGCCGCAATCTTGGCGATGGGAAAGCCGGTGGCCTTGGACGCCAGCGCCGATGAGCGACTGACGCGCGGATTCATCTCGATGATCAATGTTTCGCCATTGGCGGGATTCACCGCGAACTGCACGTTCGAGCCGCCGGTTTCCACCCCCACCGTCTGGATGACCACACGCGCCATGTCGCGCAGGCGCTGATACTCGCGATCGGTCAGCGTTTGCGCGGGCGCCACGGTGATGCTGTCGCCGGTGTGAATGCCCATCGGGTCGAGATTCTCGATCGAGCAGACGACAACAAAGTTGTCGACCCGATCGCGCATGACTTCCAGTTCGTATTCTTTCCAGCCCAGCACCGACTGTTCGATCAGCACTTCATGCACCGGCGATTGCCGTAAACCGTTCTCAACTGTAATGCTGAATTCTTCGGAGGTGTAGGCGATGCCCGCGCCCGAGCCACCCAACGTGAACGACGGGCGAATGAGACAGGGGAAGCCCACGTCGTCCGCGATAGCCTGTGCTTCCGCGATCGACTGAGCCAGCCCCGAGCGGGGCACGGCCAGCCCAACGTTGATCATCGCTTCCTTGAATTTCAAGCGATCCTCGGCCAGCTCGATCGCCTCCACCTGTGCGCCGATCAACTGCACACCATATTTATCGAGGATGCCCGCGCGCCTCAAGTCCATGGCCAGGTTCAAGCCCGTCTGCCCACCGACGGTGGGCAAAATCGCATCAGGCTGCTCGGCGACGATGATCTTTTCGACAATGTCGGACGTCAGCGGCTCAATGTACGTCGCGTCGGCGAATTCCGGGTCGGTCATGATGGTCGCGGGGTTAGAATTGACCAGGATGACGCGATACCCTTCACGGCGCAAAACCTTGCAGGCCTGTACGCCGGAATAATCAAACTCGCACGCCTGCCCGATGACGATCGGCCCTGCGCCTAGAATGAGGATGGAATGGAGATCGGTTCGTTTCATGATTGGTAGTTAGTAGTTGGTTGTTGGTTGTTGGTTGTTGGCAGCTAGCGATTAGCGGCTGGCAGCTGGCGGTTGATTCACACGCTGGCGGAAGACATTGAGTTGACGGCCAAGAATATTGAATTCCTCTGTCAGCTCGGCATGATCTTTGGTAGAGAAATATTCAATGCGCTTGGCAATCTCTGCCTGGGTTTCCAACTCTGCTAGCGAACCGCGCGCCATAGCCAAGTAACGAGCCAATTCCGGCTCAGAACGTCCGTAGCCCTCCGCAATATTCGATGCGATCGAGACAGCCGCTCGACGCATTTGATTTGTCAGTGCATAGATTTCGGTTTTAGGAAATGATTCGGTGATGCGATAGATGTGTACGGCCAGATCGACGGCTCTTTGCCATACTTGCAGGTCTCGGTAGCTTTTGACCTTGTCCATAAAACTCCTGTCCGAAGGCTATCAGCCAACTGCCAGCCGCCAACTGCTAAATGAGATTCTCCTCGATCACATACTCCACGATCACTACGTCACGCCAGCGGCCGTCGAGTTTGCCGTGCTGGTGATACACGCCCACTTCGCGGAAACCGAGGTCGCGCATGAGCGCGCGGCTGGCAAGGTTCTCCACAAAGATCCGCGAGAGCAGCTTCCAGAACCCACAGCGCTGCGCTTCCTGCAACAGCGCCTGCATGGCAATTCGCCCGGCGCCACGCCGCCGCTTATCACGCGCCACATACACCGAGAACTCCGCGATGCCCGAGTAACATTCGCGCGTGCGATACAGCGACGTCGCTGCAAAGGCAATCACCGCGTCGTCCTCCACCACAACCACGATCGGATAAGCGGCTTTAAACCAGCCGCGCACATCGTCGACCGTGCGTGGACGTACCTCAAAGGTCGCGGCGCGATCGGTGATACCTTGGTTGTAGATCTCGGCGATAGCAGCAGCATTGGCGGTTGTGGCGAGACGAGTCTCCATGGTTCAGCCTTTCAGCCTCACGCCCTGCCCTTTCCTGAGGATGAAAACTGATTCTCAGGCGAGGGGCGCAAGAGTGAGGTCAAGTGTTTTCCATCAAAACAACGAAATCCTTGAATAGGTACCGGGCATCGTGCGGACCGGGTGCGGCCTCGGGATGATACTGCACTGAGAAGGCGCGCAGAGAAGCAGCGCGCAAGCCTTCCACGCAGTTATCGTTGAGGTTGACGTGCGTCACCTCTACGCCCTGCGGCAGACTGTCCGCAGCGACCGCGAAGCCGTGATTGTGGCTGGAAATTTCCACACGCTGCGTGTCGAGGTTCTTCACCGGCTGATTGCCGCCGCGATGACCGAACTTCAATTTGTACGTCTTGCCGCCCAGCGCGAGGCCCAGCAGCTGATGGCCGAGGCAGATACCGAAGATAGGCACGCGGCCTAATAGCTGTTTGATGTTGTCGATGGCGTAAGTCACCGCCGCGGGATCACCCGGGCCATTGGAGAGGAAGACACCGTTGGGGTTCAGGGCCAGAACTTCCGAAGCGGGTGTCTGCGCGGGCACGATGGTGACGCGGCACTGATGTGCCGTGAGCAGGCGAAGAATGTTGTGCTTGATGCCGTAATCGTAGGCGACGACATGGTGGCTGCCAGCCGCCGACTGCCACGCCTCCGCGCACGTCACTTCCTTTGCCAGATCGAGGCCGTTCATGTCGGGAGCCGATCGGGCGAGGGCGATCAACCGATCGGGCTGAGGATCAACACTGGATAGCGCGGCGTTCTGCGCCCCGACGGTGCGAATGTGCCGCACCAGGGCGCGTGTATCCACATCGCTGATCGCCACGACACCGCGCTCGCGCAGATAGTGATCGAGCGACTGGGTCGCACGCCAATTGCTGGTGATGGGGCTGGCCTCGCGCACGACGAAGCCGGAGAGCCATGCGCGCTGCGATTCGTCGTCTTCGGCGTTGACGCCGGTGTTGCCGATGTGCGGCTGTGTCATCACGACCAGCTGGCCGTGATACGAGGGATCGGTGAGGATTTCCTGGTAGCCGGTCAGGCCGGTGTTGAAACAGATCTCGCCGGTGCGTTCGCCAATCGCGCCAAAAACACGGCCCGGCCACAACGTGCCGTCCGCCAAAGCGAGGAGACAGGGATTCACAGTGGATTTGCCCAAAACACACTCCCTTGTTTTGGAGTGTCAGTATAAGGGCAATTACTCAATTCGCCAACCCGCCTCACAGCTTGTTGTTACAACTAAGTGCAACCAAGAAAATTTTGAAGGATTGGTCTATACTAGCGGTATGCGACCTATCCGTGTACCACCCTTGACTGATGCGCAACGTAACGAACTGGAGGCGCTGTCTCGCCACACAAAGGATCCCCGCCTGCGCACCCGCGCCCAGATGGTCTTGCTCGCGGCTGAACAGCAGCGCAAGGCACCTGAGATCGCGATCATTGTGCGGGAGAGCGAGGTGACCGTCCAACGCTGGCTGAAACGGTATCTGGCCGAAGGCGCAGCAGGACTGAAAGATGCCCCACGTCCTGGTCGTGCGGCGACGGTCACGCCGCGGTATCGTGCTGAATTATTAGCGACGGTTCGCCGCCGCCCACGGAGTCTGGATCTCCCATACTCCCTTTGGACCTTGCAACGGTTGGCCGATGATCTGGCTGAAAAGACCGGCTTGCGGGTGTCCGACGAAACGGTGCGCCAAGAGTTGAAAAAGGCAGGGATTGTGCTGAGTCGTCCGCAACACAAGATCAGCAGTCCCGATCCGGACTATCAGGTCAAAAAAAGACGATTGAAGACGCCCGTGACCACCTCAAGCCGGGCGATGTCTTCTACTATGCGGACGAATTCAATGTCAGTTGGCTCCCGACGTTGAAGGCGATGTGGAGTCCGCAAGGTCAACAAGTCATGAGCCCGACGCCTGGTCAGCCCAAGAAGCACTATGGCTTAGGGGCCGTCAACTATCACACGGGTGAAACGGTCGTCTTGTTCAAGCGACGCAAGCGGCGACGCGAAGTCGCCGAACTACTGCAAGCCTTGGTTGATCAACATCCGACCGGCATGATCTATGTCGCGTGGGATAATGCCGGCACCCATCAAGACGATGAAGTCGAAGCCGTGGTGCGTGGCGCCGCAGGCCGGTTGGTCCTGTTGTATTTGCCCACCGATAGTCCGTGGCTGAATCCGATTGAAATGCTCTGGCGTCACTTCCGTCGAGAAGTGACCCATGGCGAACTCTTTGAAACGGTCGAGGCTTTGCTCCAAGCCAGTCGCGTTTTCTTTGAA
>JAUQXC010000899.1 GCA_030834825.1 Thermoflexales bacterium | reverse complement strand
CGTGTGCCGTAAGACTGGCCGGATCGAGGATCTGGTCGATCGGCTGTTGAAACTCAATCGGCTTGATGAAGCAATCGAAGCAGCGCGCCGGGCCGATGATTACGTTTTGCTGCAATTGGCCGATATTTTTGTGAAGCATCGTCGGACTCAAGACGCCGATCAATTGATCCGTGCCCGCGCGCCCAAGAGCAAAGACACACGCCTGCTGGAGTGGCTGAAGAAGCAGGCTGCCAAGCGCAGCGACAAGACCGAGGTACTTGAGTTGACGGAGCAGCTTTTCAAGGCAACGCCCTCGCTGTAAGACTACAAGCAAGTGAGAGCCGCCGCGGTGGCCTGTCGGCGTTGGGAGCAGGTACGCCCGACGCTGCTGGCCCACTTGACCAAAGCCAAAGACTACGCTCTGTTGACCGAGATCTATCTGTTGGAAAAAGAGATTGATGCGGCGTTGGAGTCGGTGGAAAAAGTGAAGTATGCCTGGTACGCATGGGGGCATGAAACATTATCAATCCAGGTCGCTAAAGCCGCTGAGCAAGATCGCCCCGAGGCCGCCTTGCGCATCTATCAAACCACCGTCGATAAGCTAATCGCCGCACGCGGACGAGACAACTACAAGACCGCAACACATTATCTGAAACGGATGCGACCGCTGCATCAGCGATTGGATCAAACTAAAGCCTGGCAAACGCTCATCGCCAGGATTCGTGAAAAGAACGGGGCACTGCGCGCTTTGAAGGAAGAGCTGGACAAAGCCGGTCTGTGATTGCGGAGCGAATGTGCTGGCTGGGCCGCATCGATGATTGGATCGATGTGGAATCGTACGGCCCGATCGAGAAAGTTTTGCGGGCTTTGATTCCGAAGTGAGGTACCGATGCGTTCTTTGAACTGCATTGACCTTCGCAGTGCGGGTTACGGCCGACTAACGTTAAAATGCCTTGTTTCGAGGCAGAAGGCCGAGAACATCAATCGCCATCTTTCCTGAAAAAACAAGGCACTATCTTCAAGGTGGTGGCGACAAGATTTGAACTTGTGACCATGGGAAGATCCTAACGTCTTCATCCTCTGATCTCCGCGTTTCAGCCGTTGTCCCTAATCTCTGTACCTGTTCTTTCAAAGACGCACAGCCGCCCCCAGTTTCACAGTTGACCTGGCTTGTGCGTTACCATGAAGCCATTCAAGCGAACACCTCCCAATGAGCCAACCAGGCTGGAGCATCACTCAGCTGGCCGATCGCCATTGCCCAACGCCACATACGCCTAGACAATCGGCCGCTTTTGTCCAACAACTAGACAGTCGATGGCCTTTGTCTATTCTCGATCGGTGTCAAGCCTGCTATTCTATTGGCAGCAGTACAACAGCCGTGTGTTGTTGGCCCAAATCATATCTTCCAAGGAGCAATCATGCGTATCTACGATCAAATCAATGCCCCGGCCCCGAAAGACATCGATCAGAAACGCGCCCACATCATCGGCGGCGGCATCGCCGGCCTCTCAGCGGCCATCGCGCTGGTGAATGACGCCTACATGCCCGCGGCCCACGTAACGATCTACGAATCACTGCCGCTCGTCGGCGGCGCGATGGATGGGGCTGGCAACGCGGAGCATGGTTACACCTGCCGCGGCGAGCGGGAACTCGAAGCGCGCATGGAATGCCTGTGGTATGTGTGCAGCAAAGTGCCGTCGATCCAGACGCCGGGCAAGACCATCCTTGATGAGACGTTCGAGGCAAATGTGCGCGAGCCGATCTACTCGCACTACCGGCTCATGCACAAGCAAGGCCAGCTCTACCCGTCGACCGGCCCCCTCATGTCCGACACGGACACGAAGCGCATGGCGGATCTCATGCTCACGCCAGAAGAGGAGCTCGAGGGACTGTCGGCCGCCGATTGGTTCACCCCCGAGTTCACCAAGTCGGTATTCTGGTATTGCTGGAGCTCGATGCTGGCCTTCCGCCCCTATCACTCGCTCATCGAAGTGAAGCGCTACCTCGCGCGCTTCATGATGTACGCGCCCGGCATCACGCACCTCGCCGGCATTCTGCACACCGAGTACAACGAGTATGACTCGGTCATCAAGCCGATGCTCGTCTACCTGCAGTCGCTGGGCGTCCGCTTCGTGACGGGGACGAACGTCGTCGATATGGATGTCGTCGATAAAGCGGGCGAAACGATCGTGACCGGGCTGGCGCTGCGCGATGTGGATGGTGAGCGTCGCATCGCCCTCACCCGCAACGATCTGGTCTTCTTCACCAACGGCTCGCTCACGCAGAATGCGTCGATGGGTGACACACACTCGATCGCGCCGTTGAACCGCGACACGCGCGAACGCGGCTGCTTCACGTTGTGGGAAAAACTCGCCGCGCGCGATCGCAAGTTTGGCAATCCAGCAGCCTTCATTTCCGACATCGACAAGTCGAACTTCATCACGTTCTTTCCGACGATCAAGGGTGATCGCACGTTCTTCGACTACATCGAGAAAAAGACGGGCGACAAAGCGGGCACCGGTGGCGCGATGACGGTCATCGATTCCAGCTGGAAGATGGGCTTCATCCTGTACAGCAAGTACTTCCCGGATCAGCCCGACGACGTCAACGTTTTGTGGGCGTATGGGCAGGTGAGCGATGTTCCCGGCGACTACATCAAGAAACCGATGCGCGACTGCACCGGCGCGGAGATGTTCGCCGAGCTCATGTATCACTGCGGTCTATCGCCGGAGCAAATCGATCGGGTTCTGGCCCATGCCAGCGTCTCGACCTCCATGATGCCGTACATCACATCACAATTCATGCCGCGCCAGATCAGCGATCGGCCCAAGGTCATCCCGGAGGGCTGCGTGAATCTCGCCTTCATAGGTCAATTTGTTGAACTGCCGCTGGATGTCGTCTTCACGGTCGAGACTTCAGTACGCACGGCGTTGATGGCCGTGTGGGGTCTCACCGGCCTACAAAAACCGATGATTCCGGTTTATGAGCCGGCTTACGATCTGCGCGTCACCATCGCCAATATGAAGGCCAGCCTTGGGATCGATCAACTGTCGCTGCGCCACCTGCCGCGCATCCTGCGGGCGGGGCCGTCGCCGAAACTGTTCTTACGCCAGCTCAAAACCCTCCCGAAGCCATAGCATTGATCAGGAGTGAGCCATGAAACAAGATGAGATTCGCCGCGTGTTGATTATCGGCGCGGGAACGATGGGACAGCAGATTGCCTGGCAGTGCGCCGCACATGGCTGTGACGTCGTGCTGTATGATGTCGCCGCGCCCGCGCTGGAAAATGCGTTGCGACAGTTGAATGATTATGCCGCAGAACTCAGCGCGCAGGGCTTTCTCACCACCGATCAGTGTGAGGCGGCCCGACGGCGCATCACGACTACGACCGATCCCCGAACGGCGGCGCAGGAGATCGATCTGATCAGCGAGTCCGTGCCGGAAGATCCAAAACTCAAGGGGAAGGTCTTTGCGCAGTTCAATGCCCTGTGCCCGCCGCGCACGATCTTCACAACCAATACTTCGACGCTGGTTCCGCCGCAATTCGCTAGGGCGAGCGGCCGGCCCGATCGGTTGTTGGCGCTGCACTTTCATCCGCCGGTCTGGGCGCACAACATCGTCGATGTAATGCCGCATAAAGGCACGGATCCCGAAGTGACCGCATGTGTGCTGGACTTCGCACGCCGCATCGGGCAGATGCCGATTCATCTGAAACGCGAAAATCACAGCTATGTGTTCAACACCATGTTCAGCCCCGTGAATCGTGAAGCCTTAACGTTGGCGGCCAACGGTGTCGCCTCGATTGAAGAGATCGATCGGGCGTGGATGGGCATCATGGAAATGTCGATCGGCCCGTTCGGCTTGATGGATCTGGTGGGGCTGGATACCGTCTGGCATATCAGCCATTACTGGGCCAGGCGCGTCTTCTTCATGCGCCAGCTCAAGAAGAATGCCGATTTCTTGAAGTCGTATGTGGACCGCGGCTGGCTGGGCGTGAAAAGCGGACACGGGTTTTATAGCTATCCCAATCCGGTCTTTCAACGTCCGGATTTCATACGGAGCAATCAATGAACACCGATATTTTGTTTGAGCCGATCCAGATTGGCAAAGTCGAATTGAAAAACCGGATCGCCATGTCGCCCATGAACATGGGCTACACTGGGCCGGCAGGCTATGCCAGCGAACAAACCAACGCCTGGTATGCCACGCGCGCCCGAGGCGGCTTTGGCCTCATTATCACCGAGTGCGTGGTCGCCAATCCGTACCCGTGGCGCGGCAGTGATTCACTGAACCCGCTGCTGCTCGACAGTCAAAAGAAATATCGCCAGTTGAGCCAATTGGCCGACGTCATCCATTCGTACAAGGGAACAAAGGTCTTCATGCAGCTTTCGCCGGGCTGGGGGCGACAGGGCCATCCTGACATGGAACACGACAACCTGGCTGCCGGCGCACCATCCGCCATCCCAATGGAGATGGACCTTCGTAAGTTCAACAAGGGCTGGGCTAAGCAGATCAAACGCATGGGGCTGAAGTTAATTGACGACCTGGGTGGTATGGAAAAACTGCAAGGGCTGAGCGACGCGGACTATGAGAACCTCAAAGAAATCGCGTTCACTTACCTGCAAAAAGAAGCCCCGCAGTTCTACCACGTCGTTAAGGGGAATACGCCGCGTGAGCTGACCCTCGCCGAAATCGAACAGCTTGAGGATTTCATGGTTGCGCAAGCCTGCGCCGCCTACAGCCTGGGCTTTGATGGCGTGGAACTGCACACGCCGCACGGCTATCTACTGCATCAGTTTCTGTCACCTCGCTCCAATCAGCGCACTGATCGGTATGGGGGGAGCACAGAAAACCGCGCGCGCGTCGTGACCAACATCATTGAACGCATTCGCAAGCAGGTCGGCACCGACAAAATCCTCGGCTGCCGGCTTTCCGGCGATGAACTCATGCCGGGCGGCTTGACCCATGAAGAAGCCTGTAAGATGGTCAAGTTGTTCACGGATGCAGGCGCCAACTACTTCAATGTCTCACAAGCCTCGTATGAAAACCCGGGCGCGGCCTTTGCCCCGGATGGCGAGGATGATTTCACCCGTTGGGCGCCCGGCTTTAAGGACGCTAGTGGAGGACTGCCCATCATTACACCCAACTTTATCCATCCTGAAACGGCCGCAGCCGCCATCGCGAGCGGCAAGACTGACATCATTTCCTTAGGCCGGCAGTCCATCGCCGATCCCTATTGGCCGGCGAAGGTCAAGGCCGGGCGCTGCGCAGACATCATGAAATGCACCCGCTGCCAGCAATGCTATATGAACCTGTTTGAGTCCCGCTGGATTCGCTGCTCGGTCAACCTGACCGCCGGCTTCGAGAAATACTACCCTGAACTCTGGCAGAATGACGGACTGATGGATGCGCGCGCCAGGAAGTTCATGGAAAAACGCGCGAACCTGCCGCAGATTTAAGAAAAGGAAAAATGGACATGACGCACAATCCCTGTGAAGACGGTTTCTTCAAAATCGATCCCGAATGTCATATCATCGGCGATATGGAGCCGATCAACCATTTCCCTGGCGTACAAATGTGGTGGAAAAGCATCGACGGCATTATGCGTCCCCTCATGCAGGGTGCGCCCGCCGGCTATATGAAGGACCTCGAACCGTGGGAAATGCAAAAGAGCACTGACCCGGAAAACATTCTCCGCGCCATGGACAAATATGGTGTGGACATCGCCTGTCTGCTGCCGGAATCGATGATGGATACCACCGGCTATACCAGCCGCTGGTTCACGAACGGCGATACGTGGAAAGCAGTGCAAACGCACCCCGATCGCTTTATCATCGAGCCGAATCTCTCGCCGATCAAACAACGCGGCGTGAAGAATGCCCTTTGGGAGATGGAATACTGGGTGGACAGAGGCGCAAAAATCTTCAAGTATTACTCACCGGAGGACACCTATATCAACGATCCTGATCTTTGGCCGTTCTATCAGCGCGCCGAGGAACTGGGTATTGTGCTTGATCTGCATACCGGCTTCTGCTGGTGCCCGCCTGGCAAGAGCAAGTATTGCCAACCTGTTCAACTCGACGATGTGGCGCGCGACTTCCCCGAACTGAAATTGGTGGCCTTCCACATGGGCTATCCCTATTGCGATGATCTGAATCTGGTCGCCATGGGGCATCCCAATGTTTATCTGTGCTTGAGTCTGCTCGTGCCCTGGGCCATCACCGCCCCCTATAAATTTGCCAAGATTCTCGGCGAGGCCATCCGCTTTGTTGGTCCCGACCGGATCATCTGGGGAACAGATAGCGCCGGTTATGGGGCGCAAATCGGTGCGGCCGTCATGGGGCTGCGTGATTTTCAGATTCCTGAAGAACTGCAATGGCAATATGGCTACTTGCCATTGACCGATGACGATAAGCGCAAGATATTCGGCGCCAACCTGGCTGGCCTGTTAGGCCTCGATTCCTCCGTGCGACGCATTGGGCGATCTTCCAATGCGCCCACACTGATAACAACTGAAAAGCCCCACAAGGAGGTGGTCATTTTGGATAACACCTATGAGATCGTCGTTTCAACACCGATGGGTGAATTGCCGGGGAAAGCCGTCCTCAATATCGACGGCAATTCCTTGAGCGGCATGTTGTCGCTGCTCAACCATGACAATCCATTCGCGGGCGGGTCGATTGAGGACGGGCGAATCGCCTTCCAGGGTGAAATGAAAACACCGGTCGGCAGCATGCCCTACACGGTGGTGGGCATCTTGCTGAAAGGCAAGATCGAAGCGGTGGCAAAAACAAAGATGGGCGAGCTTTCCATCCGGTCAAAGTAAGGGTCGTGTCCCCGTAAACGATGCAGGAGTAATGTGCGCCCTGAAGCAGGCTGCACCGGATATGGGGACACCACCGACAGACGCAGGCAGTTGTCTATTCTCAACCGCGGTTCATCCTGCTATCCGATAACTGCACAGGGATTAACAACCTGAACTTCTACCACAACCTATATAAAGGAGATCATTCACATGTCAAACCTCGAACCTGAACGAGCAGCCGTCGTGCAACAAGTCACCGCGCTCGCGCAAGTGCTGTATGAAGCACTGGAACGACAGGATGCCGCGCAAATTCAAAGCGCCCAACAAAATATGACCGCGGTCGCTGAGATGATCTGGGCGCACGTCGATCAGGATGCCAGCATCGCGGGCCGCGATAAAGCCATGGTCCGTTTGCTGGCGGGCGCGGCCATCAAGGACCTCCCTACGGCGATCCAGTATCCGGCCAATTACCCGAAAATCCAGCGCGATTTGCGTATGCTGACATCTTCACTGATGTTGCTCAAATAGCTAATTCCTGGCTATCTCTTTCTTGACTCTACCCTTGTGCGCCTGCGCATAGCGTTCCAACGCGTTGCGGATGTTATCGCCCATAGTGAGGTTGATCAACGCCATCATCTCTTCCGGCGACATTTGCTGGCTGCTAGGGGTGAGCAGCCAGCTTTCGGCCAGGCCGGCGAGCGCCACGGTATAAAAGTGCGCGACGAAATCTTGATACGCCTCAGCCACGTCCAGGCCAACCGCCAGGTGCTCAACGACTTTCTTCAGGAAAGCATGCGAGTCCGCATAGACCAACCGTTTGAGTTGCGCATGCCCCAGCGAATGGAGCGCGCATAAACACACGGCGCGATTGGCTTCGAGGTAATTGAAGAGCTGGAGCACGCCATCTTCCCAGGTGAGGAAATTTTCCTGTGCTTGAAGGAGAATAATGATCTCCTGTTCAAACATCCATTTCGCCAGGTCTGGCAAATCCTGGAAGTGATAGTAAAACGTCTGCCGGTTGAGGCCGCAGTCCGCGACAATTTCGCGGACCGTGATTTTATTGAAAGGCTTGCCGGCCATCAACTTCTTCAGAGAAGCGGCCAGCAGTTTCTTCGTATGCTCAGCTGAATAAGCAGTCGGCATGATTAATCTCCTGTGACGCTGAAACCTTCGGCTGTTTCTCAGTTGATTGGACAAGCTGCTCACTCTGACCAGTTCCCCAACAAAACGTAGCCGTTGTTTATGTTCAAGCCGGCACTGGCTCACTACAATTGTAATCAAAAGAAGGGACAAGACAATGTTGGAGGGCTGCTACACCATCACTCTGCAAACACTCCTGGGATCGAAGCCGGGCTGGCTGGTGCTGGAAACTGGCGATACCGATTTGCAGGGTGTGCTGACTTTGCTCGGAATTGACAATCCCTTTGTGGGTGGTCGCAGTCAAGGTGATGAAGGTGAGTTTTCCGGCGTGATTCGCACGCTGTTTGGAAAGTTTGACTATACCGCACGGGTGCGCATTGAGGGCGATCGGCTGCTGGCCTGGCTGGAGACACCACGTGGCAAGATGACCCTGATAGGCCAGCGCTCTCCGCTGCCGTCGCCCGACCAGAATTCAGATGATTTGGAGAAATGATGCTGCGCAGAATCAGAGCCATCATCATGCGCATCGCCGATGAGGCCGAATTCACGCCGCGCAATGTGCAGACCGCCGAAGGACGGGCGACCACCGTGTTTGCCATCGAACTCGCCGTGCAGAATACCGACGGGAAACTCAAGTCCGGCATGCCCGCGGATGTTTACTTTGGGCAATGACGAATCCCATACTGGGATTCAGCGTTGACAATAGATTGGGAAATAACGCAGGCAAATAGAAGCGGCCCGTTCGAATTGAACGGGCCGTTTTGATATGGTGGTGGCGACAAGATTTGAACTTGTGACCAAGGGAATGTGAGTCCCCTTCTATCCGACACCATGTCTGTTGTTCTTGACTCTGATTCAGATAGCTGCGCGATGTTCCTATAGAAACGCAAAGAGGGTGCAACTGCTGATCAGTTGTACCCACTCGACGTCGTCTCGATACGAGATTATGCGACCGCGATTCTACCTTTCAAATCGGATTGGCGCTGCAACAACATCGGATGATGGAGGTTGTCAACGGCAATTTCGTCATTCGGCGTTTTGACGGAAAACCCGCCAGCGGTCGAGACCCGGTGGCTTTGGAACCCATGGTCGCAGAGCTTGCTCCAGACGACCGGCTCGATGGGCCGTTGCCAAAGGGAACCAAATTGGGGCGCGTTCATCCGTATGCGGGGAGCATTGCTGATTCAATGTTGAAGCACAGGCGCATAACCACATTGAGAACCGGTACATCAAAGGTGGTGGCATACCAGGCCACTCCCAGGTAGTCACGGCCGGTTTAAAATTGATCGTTCCAGCTGCCCGGTACAGCGATGGGATGAGAAACGGGCAGAGCGGTGGGCCAATCTTCGACCATGCCACGCTGATCAGGATCCCAGTAAAATTGCCAGAGGCCCGAGAGATCAATGAGGGTACGATCGGGGTTACGTTGAGGTGCAAGCACAGCGATCGCTCACGTGCAAGATCGTGGACGCGCCACAGATTGTCGCTCGATCAAGCGGCACGCCAGCGAGACACGGATCGGTGTTAGCTCCGGCGCTGCCACTCGGTCGTGAAGGCGTTTTAGCGCCAGCTTTGCCAGTTCCACTGTTTCGATTCTGACGGTTGTTAGCGGCGGCGATAAATACGCCGCTGACTCGATGTCGTCAAACCCGATCACCGAAATATCCTCCGGGATTCGATAGCCCGCCTCTTGTGCCGCCCGCATGAAACCCATTGCCCCCAGATCATTGGCACAAAATGCCGCAGTGAAATCAACCTTTTCCTCGGTTAGTTTACGTTTCATCTCCTGATACGTATCATCGGCGTTCATTTTTGCTTCGACAACCAGGCGCGGATCGTAAGGCAAGCCGGCCTCTGCTAAAGCCGACTGATAGGCTTCTAGCCGTCGCCGAATGGTAGACCTTTCGTTCCACGTCACATGCAGGATGCGCTGATGCCCGTGAGTAATCAAATGGTGCATCGCCAGCAGCGCC
>JAUQXC010000898.1 GCA_030834825.1 Thermoflexales bacterium | reverse complement strand
GATCGATCGCGCGTAACGCTTCGACGTCGGCGCGTGAGCCGATCGGGTTGTGGATGACCGGCCCTTCGCCCCGCGCAAATTCCAGGTCGATGCCCATCGGTATGAGCGGCAGCAGAATATCGGCAAACAAGATCGCCGCATCGACACCCAGCGCACGCACCGGTTGCAGCGTCACTTCGGTCGCCAGCTCGGGCTGCGCGCAGATCTCCAGCAAGGTGTGCTTGGCCCGCAGGGCGCGATATCCGGCCATGTAACGTCCAGCCTGCCGCATGAACCACACAGGCGTGCAATCGACGTCTTCGCGCTGGCAGGCCTTCAAAAAACGATCGTTCAGCGCCATAGAGCCAATGTCTCCTCGGCGGGATGATAAAGCGCGGTGTGCAGCGGCGTGTCGCGCAATGTGTAACGGCGGCCTTCGGTGCTGCGCAGTTCGTTGACCAGATCGGAGAAGCGCGGCAGATCGTCGGTTTCATAGACGACGATGAATTCCTGATCCTGCACGCCGAAGGAATAGAGTAGCAGCTGCGTGATCTCTTCGTATTGCTTACCGATGCGGATGTGTTCGTTCATCATGCCTTGCCGCGCTTCACGCCCCATCAAATACCACGCGGTGGTCTTGACGAAGGGATACATGACGAGATAGGGCTTGCGCTCTGCGGCAAACGGATCGATCTCCTGCGTCGAGCGTGTCTTGGTGTATTGCGAGGGATGGGTGTACCCCCAAAGCGAGGTGCTCAGGTGCAGGTAAGCGCGGTAGGGATTGGTCGCCCGCGCAAAGCGCTGGAAGTACGTGGCCGTGTCACAGTTCTCCAGGAGGAGCAGGGCGCTCCAGATCAAAATATCGGCGTTGTCTTCCGTGGGGAAGACCTGGTAGACATCCACTTTCTGTGCGGCAGCCCGCAGACCGCTGAGCCAGCGCTCATGAAACTGCGCGCGGTCGCTCGACGACAGTGACCAATAGGCGTCTTTGAAAGACAGCAGCGCAAAGTGATTGAGCGTTTTCGGCGTTTCTTCAGGCATGGGGTTCTCTCCCGGTTGGCTGGTAGACGCAAGCGGGATCGGTTTCGAGATAATCGCCGGTGATGGCGTAGGCGCGCCCGCGCTGTCCCCCGCAGACCACGCGATATTCGCAATCGTGACACCGGCCTTTGAGTTGATCCGGATCGCGTAGCGCTTTGAAAAGCGGATGATGGCGATAGGTGTCGACGACATCGGCTTCACGCACGTTTGCCACGGCGAGCGGCAAAAAGCCCGACGGCATGATCTCGCCCAAATGTGAGATGAATAGAAAGCCGCGCCCGTCGTTGACGCCTTTCACGGGCCGATGAAGCCCATCGGCATATTGGAAGCCCGCGCCTTGAAAGAGAGCCTCGCCCCCCTCCCTTGATCCCTCCCCCTCTCCCCCGGCTGCGCCTCCCCCTCCCCCTCTCCCGACAGAGGCTATCGGGAGAGGGGGAGGGGGTTGGGGGGTGGGGGTGAGGCGTCTGCGTTCGATGGCGACACGGCGGTACATCGGTGCGGCGGTGGCTTTGATGTCGAAGTTGCTGCGCAGCGAAAGATCATATAACCAATTGAAAACGCGCTCATGCTCTGCGGCCGAGATCATATCGGCGATCTGTCCGCGCCCGGTGGGAACGAGGAAGAACACGCTCCACTGCACCGCGCCGACTTCCTGCACGAACTCGATCATCTTCGACAGCAGCTCGACGTTGTGGCGCGTGACGGTGGTGTTGATCTGCGCGCTCAACCCGATCGCTTGGGCGTTGCGCAGAATCTTCAGCGTGCGCCCCCATGAGCCGGGCACTTGTCGAAAGCTATCGTGCACTTCGGGACGTGGCGCATCCAGGCTCAACGCAATGCGGCGGATGCCAGCCTCTTTCGCTTTGTTCAAACGCTCAGGGGTGGGCAGGGCCGTGGCGGTGGGCGTCAACGAGCAGCGCAGACCTTTATCGCTGGCACGCTTGATCAGATCGAAGAGATCGGGCCGCATCACCGGGTCGCCGCCGGTGAAGATCAAGATCGGGTTGCCGAAGTCGGTGATGCGATCAATCAACCGATAAGCCTCAGCCGTTGTCAACTCGCGCGGATCGCGTTGATGCTGCGCATCGGCGCGGCAGTGGACGCACGCAAAAGCGCAGGCACGCGTGACTTCCCACGCGATGGTGAACGGCGCCAGATCGAAATCGGCTTCGACCATGTGTTGATTGTGCAGGTGCCGCTCGGCAGCGGCGCGCGGAGTAAGCACTCCTCCCTTGACAAAGTCGGGCGATGAGATAGAGGTGGGGGGGGCTATTTGATCCATTGAGCCGCATCCTTGGCATGATAGGTAATGATGAGATCAGCGCCCGCGCGCTTGATGCTCGTTAAGACTTCCAGCGTCACGCGTTCTTCGTCAATCCAGCCGTTGCGAGCGGCGGCTTTGACCATGGCGTATTCGCCGCTGACGTTGTAGGCGGCCAGCGGCATTTGCGGATACTGTTCGCGCGTCTGGCGAATGATGTCCAAATACGATAGCGCCGGTTTTACCATCAGAAAGTCCGCGCCTTCGGCCACGTCGAGCTCGGCTTCGCGCAATGCTTCACGCGCGTTGGCCGGATCCATTTGATGAGTCTGACGATCGCCGAATTGGGGTGCGCCTTGTGCCGCTTCGCGGAACGGGCCGTAGAAGCCGGAAGCGTACTTGGTCGAATAGGACATGATGGGGATATGATCGAAGCCGTTCTCGTCCAACCCCGATCGGATCGCGGCGACCATCCCGTCGATCATGCCGGAAGGTGCGACGATGTCGGCCCCGGCTTCGGCGTGCGAGAGGGCAACTTTGGCCAAGACGTCTAACGTTTCATCGTTTAGGACATAGCCTTCAGGCAGATGAGGATGTTGCCCCCATTCCCCGGCCCCTTCCCCCGTCGTGGACAGAGGAAGAGGAGCATTCAGAATTCCACAATGACCGTGATCGGTGTATTCGCACAGGCACACATCGGTGATGACGATCAACTCTGGTACGGCGTGTTTGATCGCGCGGATTGCTTGCTGCACGATGCCGTCGGCGGCGAAGTTCTCCAACCCGATTGGATCTTTCTGGGCCGGTAGGCCGAATAGGATCACGGCGGGTACCGCTAACTTCGCAATGGATTCTGCTTCCTGAGCCAGCCGATCGATCGACCATTGGTAGACGCCGGGCATTGAGCCGATCTCATTCTGGATGTGCTGACCATGCGTGACGAACAACGGATAGATGAAGTCGTCGGGCGCGAGGGTGGTCTCGCGTACCATGCGCCGCAGGGCCGGGTTCAAACGCAGACGGCGAGGGCGCCGTTTTAGGGATGAAAGATGCGCCCAGCGGCCCGCCTCGCCTGTGGCGAGGATACGGGCAGGGATGAAGGATGAAGTATCCATTAAGCGATCTGACGCAATACTGAGCATGCTTATTCCTCCACAACGACCGTCTGTGTGAAATGCTTGACAAGAGCAGCAACCAGACCAGCCATCGTATATTCCGTCGCGACCACGTCAACGTGCAAGCCGAGCTCGCGGGCGGTGTTGGCGGTGATGGGACCGATGCAGGCGATGAGGGTGTCGGGCAAGATGGCATCTTGCCCAACAAGTGCCATAAAGTTCCGAACTGTGGATGAACTGGTAAAGGTGATGACATCGACGCCGCGTTGGAGCTCAAGCAATCCGTTGGGCTCGGGCTGAGCGGGCAGGGTGCGATAGGCGGCGATCTCATCGACGCTGGCGCCGCGTTTCCTTAGTTCGACGGCCAGCGCCTCACGCGCGATGTCGGCACGCGGCAACAAGATATGCTGACCTTGAACCGCGCCGATGCTTTCAACAATGGCTTCGGCGACGTATTCGTCGGGAATCAGGGTGACTGTCACACCGTGCGCCTGCAACGCGCTGGCCGTTGCCGGGCCAATGGCGGCGATGCGTTGGGTCGGGGGGAGACTTCGGAAGTCTTTAAGACTTCCGAAGTCTAGGCGTTCCCAGAAAGCCTGCACGCCGTTGACGCTGGTGAAGATAATCCACTGATATTGTGCCAGCTGGCGAATGGCGCGATCGAGCGCGGTATAGTCTTCCAGCGGTGCGATCTCGATCGTTGGGAAGATGATGGGCTGTGCACCCAGCGCGGCGAGTCTGTCGCACAGTTCAGCGGCTTGTGCGCGTGGGCGAGTCACCAGAATGCGCTTACCGGTGAGGGGTGTCATGCCAACAACTCCCGTGCACCTTGCACCAGCGCCTGCTGCGCGAGTTCATTACCCAACGCACTTGAATCAACGCCAAGGTTACTGACGCGAATGACGTGCTGCCCATCGGTCGAAGCGACCAGACCCGTAAGGCTGATCATTGACTGCTGACCGCCGACCGCCGCTTGAGCATAGGCCGCGACCGGTGCAGAACAGCCACCACCCAGTCCTTCGAGGAAGGCTCTTTCGGCGGTGATGGCCGATCGGGTGGGCGCATGATCGATCGGTTGGAGTAGAGCGCGGGTTGCTTCATCAGTCGCACGACATTGCACGGCCAGCGCACCTTGACCGGGTGCCGGCAGCATCACCGCGAAAGATAAATACTCTGCAATAGACGAACTGAATCCCAGACGCAGTACACCGGCGGCGGCCAACACGATGGCGTCATATTCGCCGGCGCCTGACAGCGCTTTGCGGATGCGGGTGTCAACGTTGCCGCGCAAGGGAAGAATCTGTAAATCGGGCCGGGTCGCCAGCAACTGAGCGGCACGTCGCAGGCTGGAGGTTCCGACTCGCGCGCCCTGCGGCAAGTTCGCCAGAGTATGGTGTTGGCGTGAAATCAAAACATCGCGCGCATCTTCACGTTCGCCGATCGCCCCAAGCATCAAGCCCGGCGCAGGCTCGATGGGCAGGTCTTTCAACGAATGCACGGCGAGATCAATTTCGCCGGAGCGCAAGGCATCCTCCAATTCCTCGGTGAATAATCCTTTGCCGCCGATTTCGGGCAGGGGCTTGTCGAGAATTTTGTCACCAGACGTTTGAAAGAGTTTGATCGAGCAGGCGAGGTCAGGCCAGGCCGCCGTGAGACGCGCGCTGACCCAATCGGTCTGCCAGCGTGCCAGCGTCGATCCACGTGTGCCGATGGTGAGAGTCGTACGTTTAGCGGTTATCATAAGCAGAGCTGCTCAGGGCAAAGAGGTGACGAAGGGCCGCGGCATATTCGGCGGCGTGACCGTTGCCGGCCTCGGCCTTCAGGCGCAGCGTCGGATCGTGCAGGAGTTTGTTGACTAACGATTCGGTCAAGACTTCAATCCGTTTGCGATCCGTTTCGTCCAGATGGGCGAGATGGCGGAAAGTCTTTTCGATCTCGCTCCGGCGAATGGCATCGGCCTTGGCGCGCAAGTCCGAAATGACCGGGATGATTTCCAGGCTTTTCAACCAGGCCAGGAAGGTCCCGGCTTCGGCGGCGACGATGGCTTCAACCTGGGGAACCTCCAGCTGTCGTTCGGCGAGCGAACCATTGAGCCGTGCGGTCAAATCGTCGATGTCGTAGCAGCCCACCTGGGGCAGCTGTTTGACATCGGGATCGACATCGCGGGGCACGGCAATATCGATGAAGAGCAGAGGTCGCTCGGGACGTCGGCGCATGACCGCGGCGACCATGGGCGGTTTAATCAGGATATGCGGCGCACCCGTCGAGGTGATGACAATATCGGCGTCAAGTAACGCCTGCGAGAGATTTTCAAAGGTGAGGGGCGTGGCCTGCCAGCGTTCGGCCAGCTGCCGGGCGCGATCGTGTGTGCGATTGACGACTGTGAGGTGCCGCGTGCCACGCAAGCGCAACGCTTCAACGGCGAGTTCGGCCATTTCACCTGCGCCGACGACGAGCGTATGCGCCGTGTTCAAGTTGCCCACCAATTCCTCAGCCAGCTTTACGGCGATGGCGCTGGTGCTGGTCGCGTTACGGCCGATGGCGGTTTCGGTGCGGGCGCGTTTTCCAGCATGAATGGCATAGCGGAACAACGCCGAGAGCACGGGGCCGATCGCACGCTGGCTAAGCCCAAGTTCGTAGGCCTCCGTGACTTGTCCCAAGATCTGCGGCTCGCCCAGGATCATGGAATCCAGCCCGCTTGCGACCTGTCCCAAGTGCAGCACGGCTTCAGCCTGGGTGTAGTGGTAAACATGGGGCGTTAACTCAGAGGTGGGGACGCCCGTCGTGTCACTGATGAACTGCAATAACGGCTCAAACTGATCGGTATGCGTCAGCGCATAAAACTCCAGGCGATTGCAGGTCGATAAAATCGCCAACTCGATTAACTCTGGCGGCCGATGGGCATGTCCACAACCCAGTCGGGCCAGAGCCGCTTTTTGCGCTTCTGCCTGGTAGCTCACGCGCTCGCGCAACTCGACGGGCGCAGTGCGATGAGAGAGTCCGAGACAAAGAATGTGCAAGAGTTCCCCCGCGGTCTCAAGTCTAACGGCTGGCTGGCTCTCTGCGCTGGTTTACCGTGAAGCCGTTGGTTGATGAGCCTGGTCGTAGGTTTCCGCGACAGATAATTCTACGGTCGCCAACAGCGTGCTGATCCGGCGCAATAATGGAGCGTTCACTTCGGTTTTGGCATGCGCTACTTCGGGCAGTTGCAGCGTCACATTCAACAGGGTGTCACGAAAGAATAAAACGATTTTTAGCGCTTCGACGAGGGGCAAATTCATGCGTAAGCCGTCTACGGCATGCTCACGTCCAATGACGCGGGCACTTTCGAGCAAGTCTTCACCCCCATCTTTGAGCGAGATATATTTGAGTGTGATGTTCAAGAGTTGGCGACCGAGGTCACGCTTGTGTTCACGCTGCTGCTCGTCAAAGGGTGACAACCAGGCTGCATTCCGTTGGGCGCTGATTTGCCGGCGAGTTTCATCCAGCACTTGATCCGCCCACACTTGCTCAATACCGGCGACCACGCGCAACTGCTGGTGTTCCTCGGAAAACCGATCGAGCTCGGCCAGCGCAAAGCGACGATGACCACCGGGAGTGATCATGGCCGGAATTTCGCCGTCGTCGGCCCAACGCCGCAGGGTGGCCGGATGGACACCCAGCTGCCGGGCTGCTTCATTAAGACCCAGCCAGGGGCTGGGGGATTTGCTGTCTTGTACCATGATTTGAAGCGTCGGTTCTCTGCTGGGTGGATGTGGATTTGTAAACTGTACAAACCTATATAATTATCCACAATATTATACAGATTGGCGACCCGTCGGACAGGGTCTTTTGTCACATTTGCGATGAAAGTATTCTGAGGAAGGCCTTAAAGGCCGATGAGGAACGACGCGGGAATGACCTATCCCACAAAACTTTCTTGACTGTACTGAGTGGCTTTACAGCATGAAAAGCCAGGCCGAATGTCATTTCCGCGTTCGGCCTGGCTCGTTTTCTAAGGAGGGGTGAAGGCGCCCACCAACACCTCGCTCTCGCTTAACGCTGCGCAACGCGCATCAAGCACCTTATACTCGTTGAATGACTTCTGGTGAAAGGCCGTATAAGCCGCAGCGGATTCCCACCGGTCAATGGTCACATAGCGTTGAGGTAGGGCGGCATCACGGAGAAGCTCGGTTCCCAGGTAACCAGCGCCGCGCTTGAAGAGTTCGACCCACTCACCACGCGGACTGTAGATCTTCTCGAAATCACTCTCGTTCCCACGACGGACTTGATATTCCCAGATGATCACGTGCATGGACTTGTCCTTGCTGCCTCAAGTTTGTCGGCGCGGACGATACTGGATCGCCTCGGCCAGATGCGCGGCCTGAATTTCTGCCGCGCCGGCCAGATCCGCGATCGTCCGCGCCAGCTTCAACACCCGATGGAAGGCACGCGCGCTCATGCCCAGTTGATTCATGGCGCTGCGCATCAACGCTTTGCTCGTGTCGTCCAGCTCGCAGTATTCACGGATGTGCGCCGGGCCTATATCGGCGTTGCAGGTGAGGGTGCTGCCCACGAGGCGGGCGAGTTGCTTTTCTCGCGCAGGGAATACTCGCTGCCGCACGGCCTCGCTTGCTTCGCCCGTGCGATTGCTGGCGAGTTTTTCGTAATCCACGCGTGGCACGTCCATGTGAATGTCAAAGCGATCGAGCAACGGGCCAGAGATGCGCTTCTGGTAGCGCGTCACCATTGCGGGCGAGCACGAGCAGTTGTGCGTGGAGTCGCCCCAATAACCGCAAGGGCAGGGATTCATCGCGGCGATCAGTTGGAAGTTGGCCGGGAAAGTCAGCGTGCCGCTGGCGCGTGAGATCGTAACGGAGTGGGCCAATTGGGTGATGTTGAGTTGTTTAGCGGCCCTGCCGGGCTGCGTAGGCCAGTAATTGACTGCCATACTCAATGCGAACCTCGTATTTGTCCTTTTAGCAATTGTCGGTATCTCGTTAGGTGACTGATTTCTCCCCTTAATTGCTTCATTCTGCTACTACTTTCTTTCTTTACTAGGATCAATTCGTGTTTTTCATCTTTTAAGCGCTTATGCCGCGCATTGGCTTCGTCACAACGCGCCTTATAAAAATATTTCTTGGCACTAAGTTCCTTTGCCGACCAATGTTGCGCTGATCGTATCATGTGGCCGAGGTTTCACACAGGCCGGTATATTTTGACGCGGATGGACGCACGAAGGAATTCGTTAAGTGCGATCTTCAAGGCTGGCTTTCAATTCCATTAACCGAGCAACGATCGAGATAACAGAATCTGGTTTGATTTCTACCTTTTGACCGTGGGCAATCTGGTTTCTAGTCTCGATTGCCTGCTTCACTAGGCCATCCAGTTCTTCGCTAGTAGGGTCTCGTTGCTTATAGTATCGCCACAACTCTGCCACCGAACGGAGGGACTCTACTTGTTCATCATGGTATCCCCTGAGAAACTCGCGCAGAGCGTTCTCGAACTCTATAAAGACCCTCAGGAACTCCATCTCAACGTTGCCGGTCGACTCAAAGGCTGAAGCCTGAGGATAAGCCGTTCTCGTGGAAGTTATTTCGAGCATCGGAGAGACATCCACCCCAAATAAGGCTTTAAAGACTTGGATTGCTGCGTCTCGCGATCCCTCAATAGCATGAATCTCAGGTACCATACCATTCCCAGAGTGATACAACTCGTTGCGAAGTTGATGATACCAAACAATAGCTTCAATTGGAATGGGGGCGGGGCGTGAGGCCGCAGCCAGGTACCTATCAAGGAATTCGATCTTGCTGTGGAAGGTTTGACGTGCACGTTCGGCCTCTTCTCGCGAAATCTGGAACCCGTCTCGCAGCTTTGGATGAAGTCGAATGAAGACGTCAATGCACACTTCGATTGCGTTATCAAAACCGATTAGTGCAAGTCTGCGATCTGTATCTCCTGCTTCACTCAGATGGCCATTCGCGTGTCGAATAAGCTCAAACGAGCCTCTCATCCAAGGTTCAAGGCGATGCAACTGATCAGTCATTTGGCCCATCCATCTCTATTCACACCGCGTACCAGATAATGCCAGCGTTATCGGAGATTTGCCACAGTTAATTGTATGACCGAATACTACAACGGGCAAATTCTTGGAGACGGCAAAACGAAACCGCCCAGCCTCGTATGAAGGTCGGGCGGCAGATTCCTCCAATGCCATTCGGTCAGAGCTAGACCTGTTCGTTCGTGTCAGCCCTCAAAGATGCACCTAGAAACTCCGCAGCCAGGCTAAACGTTGCACTGAAAGGTACCGTACACTGATTGTATGATCGTGACGATGTGATCTTCCAACGGCTGGCGCATCGCTTCGAGTGAGCGCTCGTCGAACTCCGGCAGCTCATCCAGAAAGAGTACACCCCGATGGGCCAGGGAAATTTCACCGGGGCGCGGGATCTTTCCGCCGCCGACCAGCCCGGCATGCGAGATCATGTGATGCGGTGCACGGAACGGCCGCTCACGGATCATCGGCGTATCGGCCGGTAGCGCGCCGGCCACGGAGTAGATGTGTGTCACGTCGAGCGCTTCATCCAACGTCAGCGGCGGCAGAATGCCCGGCAGCGCCCGCGCGATGAGGGTCTTGCCCGATCCGGGCGGGCCGGTCATGATGACGTTGTGCCCGCCCGCGGCCGCGACTTCCATGGCGCGCTTCACGTGCTCCTGGCCTTTGATCTCACAGAAGTCGGTATAGGTAAAGGAAGGTCCGATCGATTCCAGGTGCGTGGCGGGCTGCGGCGCGATCAGGTCGATGCCGTGCAGGTGATTCACCAACTCGCTCAACGACTCGACCGGGATCACTTCCACGCCGTCAATCAGCGCGGCTTCGGGTGCATCCTCTTGGGGGGCGAAGATGCGGCGATACCCGTGGCTGGCCGCAAAGGCTGCTACCGGCAAGACGCCGCGCACGTGTCGCACCGATCCGTCAAGGCCCAACTCGCCGACGAACAAGGCTTGATCCAGATCGACATCGGGAATCTGATCGGTGGCGGCCAGAACGCCAATCGCCATCGGCAGATCGTAAGCGGGACCGGCTTTGCGCAGATCGGCGGGTGCGAGGTTAACGGTGATGCGCCCACCGTGCATATGCAGCCCGCTGTTCTTGATGGCGGAGCGTACCCGCTCGCTGGATTCCTTCACGGCGGCATCGGGCAGACCCACGATGAAGAACGCGGGCAGACCGCGCCCCGTGTCCACTTCCACTTCCACGATCTGGGCGTCCAGTCCGATGACG
>JAUQXC010000897.1 GCA_030834825.1 Thermoflexales bacterium | reverse complement strand
TTTGTCGTAGTTGTTGCGCGTCTGCATGACCCGATCGCCCACGCGGAACAACGTCCCTGCGAGTTTGCGTTCCTCTTTCTTCGGTGTCGGTGGATTGAGCCGCTCTTGGAGTTTGGCGTTCAATGCCGTGACACCGGTGCTGCTGCGATACATGGGCGAGAGCACTTGAATATCTGCCGGTTTTACGCCGAACTTGTTCGGGATGCGGGCCGCCACTAAATCCACGATCAGTTCCGCCGCCTCGTCGGGATCCTCTTTGATGAAGAAGAAAAAGTCGCCGGCTTCCTGCGGCGTGAGCGGCATCTGGCCGCGATTGATGCGATGCGAGTTGGTGATGATGTGCGACTGCATGGCCTGCCTGAAGATCACCTCCAGCCGAATGACGGCGGCGCGTTCCGAGGCGATGATGTCGCGCAGCACATCGCCCGCGCCCACGCTGGGCAGCTGATCGACATCGCCCACGAGCAGGAGATGGGCGTCGAGCGGCACGGCTTTCAGCAGGTGATTCATCAGCAGCAGATCGATCATGCTGGCTTCGTCGATGACGAGCAGATCGATTTCCAGCGGATTTTGTACGTTGCGCTTGAAGCCTTCTTGCGGCGCAAACTCCAACAACCGATGGATGGTCTTGGCCGATCGATCGGTGGCCTGGCTCAAGCGTTTGGCGGCGCGCCCGGTAGGCGAGGCCAGCGCATAGCGATGATTGAACTTCTCCAGCAGATCGATCACGGCGCGCATCGTCGTGGTCTTGCCTGTGCCCGGGCCGCCGGTGAGCACGGTCACTTTGTTTGTCAGTGCAGCGCGCACGGCGTGTTGTTGTTGATCGCTGAGGCGGGCCGTGGGCCGGTTGGAAACGACGGAACTGAGTTCGTTCAATGCGGCTTGCAGATCGATGTGCTGGAGATCGGCGAGGCGCGAAAGGCGCGAGTCGATGATGGCATTGAGCCGCCGGGCAACGCTGACTTCGCCTTGATAGAACGGCGTGAGGTAAATGGCGGGTTCTTCTCTTAAGGATGAGGGATGCGGGATGAGGGATGAAGCAGGCGCGGACTGGGTTTCAGCCTTCATCCTTCCGCCTTCCGCCTTTATCGGATAGATGACTTCGCGCTTGATCTGATCGGTCTGTTGCAGAGTATCGAGTGAAGCGGTGACTTGTTCCAGCTGCACGTCGAGCAATTCGCTGGCATCGTGAATGAGCACGGATTGAGGGGAGAAGACGTGGCCTTGATCGGTGAAGTTGCTCAGCGTGTAGACGACGCCGGCCGCCACCCGCGAGGGCGCATCGTGCGGCAGGCCCAGATCGTGCGCGATCTTGTCGGCGGTCTTGAAGCCGATGCCGTAGATGTCGTGCGCCAGGCGATAGGGATCGGCCTGCACCAGATCGATCGCGGCGTCGCCGTATTGCTTGTAAATTTTGACGGCGAGGCCGGTGTTGACGCCGTGGCCCTGTAGAAACAACATCACCTGCTTGATCGACTTTTGCTCATCCCAGGCGCGAGCGATGGCGTCGGCGCGCTTGGGGCCGATGCCTAGCACTTGGCGGATGCGTTCTGGCGAATGATCGAGCACATCCAGCGTTTCCAGGCCAAAGCGCTTGACGATGCGCTGGGCGGTGACGGGGCCAACGCCTTTGATCAGGCCGGAGCCAAGATATTTCTTCAACCCTTCGATCGTTGCGGGCAGCACCTGCTCGCACTTTTCGGCTTTGAATTGCTTGCCGTACTGCGTGCTGTTGATCCATTGGCCCTGTAAGCGCAGCGATTCGCCGGGCGTGATTTCGGGGAGTGTGCCGACGACGGTGACCAGATCAGCATAGCCGCGCGCGTTCAGCCGGAGGACGGTGTAGCCGTTCTCGGCGTTGTAGTAGGTGATGCGTTCGACAAGGCCGTCCAGGGAATCCATAACAATTAACAATGATCAATCCCACTTCGCTACGGGGACTTCGTGAGCAATGAACAACTGACGACGAACCCTCCCGCCTCGTTGCACCGCGGGAATTTCGTGAGCAATGGCAAGGGAATGATAGCATATTTGAAAAAGAAACCGGGCTTCTCGTAATGAGACGCCCGGATGGATTGCCCGCAGTTCAACGGCGAGGTTATTCTTCCTCACCCCACTCAACACCATAACCGACACAGATCATTCGCCCCTCTCCTGACAGGCCTGTCAGGAGAGGGGTAAGGGGGTGAGGTCCGGCCCCTCGCACCAAGCCAGCGAAGTCCGATCGCTCGACCCTCGCGGTTGATGCAAGCCGTGTGGCTTGAGTTGATAGGCTAACGACTATTCCAAAGTCATGCGTGGACCGGAAAGCTTGAAAGGTTGGTCAGCCATCCAGGGAAACTGTCGGTGTAGTTCCTCAATTGCGCAGCGTTCTACGAGCCATCGACTGAGCACTATGGTCGCTTCTTCAAGCGATGATGTTTGGCCTTTATAACATACACCTTCGTCATAGATTTCAATATCATAGTAATGGCGGCTTTCCAAAGGAAAAATCTGTATCGAACGAATACCATCCGACAGATTGCAAAAGAATTTGTCATCACCACCTATTTTGAAGTTGCCACTCACAATGTCCGGGAAAGGCACACTAAGTCTGATAGTAGTTTTCTCAAAAGCTTCAAAAATAGTCCGATAGGGCGCAAGCTCTGGTAAACCTGCGACCATTTCTTGCCAGAGCCTCTCATCCAATTCTTGGAGGCGCATCTCAAGATCCTGGCTCAAAGCCTTCCCTTCTAGCTTCGCCTTCCTTAAGGCCGCTCTCAGTTGTGTGTATTCGTCCTCATGTTCCCATTTTTGTCTCATGCATTTATCCTCGCTATGGTAGACCGCGTAAGTCTTTCCATTGTTCCAGCCATCTCAGCCTTTGTGCGGGTGATAGTTCTTCTCCATTTTGCCACAGATGAAGTTTGTCCGTATAGCCGCTCTTGATAATGAGGTCCATCTCCCAGTGTGTAAAGATATTATCGAAGTTGGACGGCCTGAAACGCCGTGGATCACGGAAAATCTCCATATCATCGACTAAGAAATTGATTCGGTTGGTATTTGCCAATGCCTCGCGCAATTCTATGCGCCAGTCACTGAAACCGGGAGGCAGTTCAGCAAGCCCATTAAACGCCCACCCCTCCCGATAAGTGATTCCTGGCAAGTCGCGATAGATCGATCTTGCTAAATTCTCATCGTAGCCTAATTTGACTGGAATATTGGCATTAGCGGGGTCAAATGCTGGGCCAATCGATCTGTCACTTTGAAAATAAACCTTCTGATCAGTTGCTTTTGTAGCACCTTTTGATTGTTTGCGTGCCCGAATCCCATGTGTCTCCTCTGTTGACAGCCCGCTTTCTGCTAGCAAAGGCGTTTGATGGTTGCGCGGCCCTTCATCTGCCACACCGCCTTGCCACAGTCCCTCGGCACCCGTCTCCCGCAGGTACTGCTCCACCTTGACGCGTTCCGCCGAACTGAGGTCGGGATTCTCCCACTGTTTGATCGCGCGCTGCACGGCGAGATTCTCACCCATCTGCCGGGCCGCCGAGCGCGCCCAGTTGGCTCCGGCATTGACCCTATCCGCAGTCCAACCAACTCCGCGTGCGACGCCCGCGGTCGCGCCCTCCGTCAGCAGCGACAGGCCGACGTTGAGCAGCAGTCCTTTATTCCACGGCTGGCCCGTGATCGCATTCGTGGCGATCTGGCCGAGACTGGCGCGAGAAGATATTTTGAGTTGTTAAAGGGCTAAGGCTTGCTACAGGTGCAGGATAGTGTAGCCGTTCTCGGCGTTGTAGTAGGTGATGCGTTCGACGATGCCTTCGAGAGAATCCATAAGCAAACAGGCGTTTCTGGGTTAAACGGGCCGGAGAAACCGGGGTTCTCCAGGCTAAACGTTCAATTCCACTTGGAATGCAGAACCCCGGTTTCTGAATCGATCATTTACCACTGAATCTGGAAGACCCGCCAAGAACAAGGCTCCAGCCTGCTTTGCTGCGTGAGAAACCCGGTTGTGTCAGTGATCGTGAGGCGCGGGCTTAACGTCGGCGTCGAACGACGAGGATAAGGCCGACGGTAGCGACCAGGGCACTGACGAAAATGGCTCCGGCGGGAGCGGAAGACCGATCGGTGCTGGCCGCTAACGCGATGATGGTGACGGCGGTGGGATCGGACCCGATAATCGATCCGGCAACAAACTGCGTGCCGCCCAGATCGGTTGCGCTCAGACCCGTTACCATGATGTTCTGGCCGCTCGTGATCACGTTGGTCGTGATCAAATCCCAGCAGGCGGTATTATCATAGGGCGTGCATTCCACGCTGTAATCGGTGACGGCGGGAATCCAGTAGATTTTGCCGGCATCCAGCGTCTGGGTGATGCAAGCTGGTGAGTCATCCACCGGCAGGCTGATATCCCACGTGCCACTGCCATTGACGGTAAAGAAATCATAATAGTCGGAGCACATGCTGTCGAAGTCAAAGATGGTATTGCCAAATGGCGCGTTGACAAAGCTGCGCCCATGACTCACGATGACGGCAGTGCCGGTGCCGCCAGCCAGCGAGGTGTCACCCAAGACCGCGCCATTGCTGCCCTCGGTCCAGCTCAAGATCTGTGCGCTGAGGCGTGCCTGCCAATCGGTGGCGGGATCCAGTCCGTTGGGGACCGTGCCGTTAGCACGCCCCCACCAGTTATGGCGCAGGTTTCCTGTACCGCCGGTTCGAGTCAAAGCGGTGGCGTAGTTCATGATGCTGTTGGCATAGGCGGTGAGAGCACCGGAGGTCTGGTCGAATACGGCCTCCTGATTATTGAGCGTGGCTCCGCTCAAAGAGACGCTGCCGCCCGCGAGATAGAGACTGTTGAGATAGACGTTTTGGAGGGTGCTGTTGCGAATTGTCAAATTATTGAACGCGCCCAGGACGAGGCCGTTGCGGGCATCCAGATCGGCGCCGTTACGGATTAAGCCGCTGGTGGAACCGGGAGCGTCGCCATCCAGTGTGAGGTCGCGCAGAGTGACGTTGTCGGCTTGCACTTGAACGAGGTTGCTGGCGGCGGGATCGCCGCCGCTGCACAACACACCACTGCCGCCGCCGTTACAATTGGGATTGGAAAGGGCCGGATACACGATGGTGTTGCTTTGTCCCATGCCGGCCAGCGTGAGGGCCTTGTCGACGACGATGTTTTCAGTATAGACGCCGGTGGTAACATTGACCGTGTCGCCGGCGTCGGCTGCATCAATGCCACGTTTGATCAGAGGCTCCGTGGTGTAAGACGACAGATAACTGCGCGGTGTCACATAGACATTCAGTGACCGCATACGCACGAAGCCCAACGCGGCATAATCGATTTGGTGATCAATGCGATCTTCCAGGTCGGCCAGTTCGGTGAGTTCCATATTGAGAGGGCGCTTGTAAGTATCCAGCGCGTCTCCAAATTCATTTTCGCGGGCGTCAAAGTCGTCGAATACCGGGGCCATTGGGGTGACACTGCAGTCGGGACAGCTGGGAGCCGTCCACATGGGAAGTGAATCGGAATTGCCGGTGCGCGGATCAAGCCGGATAGCGGTCTTGATATTGTACGCAAAGGAATTGGCGTCATCCTCTAGTCCGCCGATACTGATGTTTTGAAAGGCCGATGCACCCGTGGAGGCATGATTGGCCAGTTCCAGGGCGACGCCGCCGGCGGGATTGGCGCTGTTGCCATAGAAAGTGTTGTGCCATAAGGTCAGGCGCGCGGCATTAGCAGAGGGCAAGGGATTGGCGGCATGTGGCTTGGTGTTGAGGTGAATGTGGCGATAGCCGGTATTGTCGGAATGCGTCAAGGGCGTGAAGGTGTTGTGTTCAATGGAGCTATCGGCGAAGTTGCCCAGGAAGAGACCATAGTTGACGAAGTCTTGAAATTCGTTATTCTGCACAAAGAGTGAAGTGGCATTGACTGTATTAACTTCCAACAAGGCGAAGATGTCAGGCGCGATGGTATTGTCGCCGCTGTCGCCGGTACGGCACAGGTTTGAGATGAAATAGTGATAGCCGCTGCCGCTGAGCAGGTTGTTCAAGCGCGTCCGGCCAGACAAGGTGTTGCCCTCGATTCTCAGCGAGTTGTCTGGGTCCGTGGCGCGAATGGCATTGTGCGCCGTGATGAGGTTCCCGTCGGGAGTGGGACCGCCGATCGTGCCATGAGCGTTCGTGAGGCGCAGGCCGTCCTCAAATTTAGCCGCAGTCGCATTCTCCGGCCGGATGAGATTGCCGACCGCACTCACACCCAAAGCGATCGATCCGTCGAGATCGATGCCGCGCGTATTGGCGATGTAGTCGGCGCCGGAGCCGGTGCTTTCAATGATGTTGCCTGCCAGACGCAATTGTTCATAATCACCCGTCGCCAGCAGCCCGACGGGGCACGTAGCTTGATTGACTTTGAGGGTGAGATTGGCGATGACGACCGGTGTGGCGCTGACGTTAATCAGCGCGGTGGAACAGGGTCCATGGATGACAGGCGTATCAAACTCGAAGCGCTGCAACGTTAACGGCCTGGCAATGGTGAGCGACTCCGTGTAGATGCCGGTGTAGACGGTGACTTGTCCTTCGTCCGCCACGGCGTTGAGGCCGTTTTGAATGACGGCAAAATGATCGTAGTTCCAGCCCATCGTTCCACTGTCGAAAGTGCCTCTGACAAACACCTCTGATGGTGGTGTGTAAGTCAGTAAGGTACTACTCACCTCCCAGCCACCATCAGCGCCAAATATTTCTGGATCAGATTCACCAGATTCCCGCTGCCAAAGGGTCTGTGTTCCATCCGTGTAAGCGATTTTGTACCAGACCAGTGAGGTTTGAGCGGGTATCACAACGCTCCAACCATCCATGTTCCAACCAGGCTTATCTTCGCAGTTTAGCCAGGTGGTTTCCGAGACGGCCGTGGTGATAGATGTCCACTCACTTTGTTCGGTAGCGGTTGCAGCGGTGGTGTACCAGAGGGTGACGCTGGTCAGATCCTGTGTGAAGCTGCGCATGCGAATAACGATGCTTTGATCAGCCCGAGGATTAAGTGGATCGCGATACGGATATGACTCATCCTCGCAAATGTAGCGATCGAAAAGCGGCTCGTGCCCCAGGCCTTCGACTTCCACAACATTGTCGTGACTGGCGGCCCAAGTGACTTGGGGCACACTGCCTAGCAGGCCAAGGGCGGTGATGAGGACCAGGACGAGGCGGCCTAAGCGAGTGAGTGGGTGAGAATGATTCATGGTGCATCCTTTCGAAGCAAGATAGATCCAGCCGGGTCTCGTATTGCGTGCAGGACGGGTTTTAGTGAAGGGGTGCAGGTCACCGTTGCCCGTGTCGAAATTGCCTGGATGAAATCCAGACAAGCACCCAGGGTGGTTTTAACTGTAGCGCAGATGACAACGGTTCTCAATGAGGAAAAAGGACTAAGCAGCAGGCAACACCTGGTTTTCATACTGCCCGGGCCGTGGCGGTTTGGGGATGGCCCCGATCGACGGCGGCCGTAGATTGCCACGCTCCAGTGAATTCCGGGCTTTCTTTCACAGTGCGCGATGTCGCCGCCGCATCGCATTCAAGATGCGCGGCATGGCTTGGGTGTAAAGCCAGTAGCCTAAAGGCGAGATCACAAAATCATACGCGCCGACGTGCGGGGCAAACTCTGCGCCCAGCCCTTCCTTGAACTTATAGACGCCCCACATTGCATCAGTTTCGTTCAATTCGTCCGGCGCGCCCCAGAGATCGTAAACGGCGCAGCCTTGAGATTTGGCCCAGCGCATGGCTTCCCATTGCAGCAGATGATTGGGCATCTTCTCGCGCTGCAAGTTGCTGGACATGCCATACATGTACCAGGCGCGATCGGCAAAGTGAAAGAGGATGAGGCCGGCGACGGGTTCTTGATCGACGAGGGCGATCAAAGGGTGGGCCAGGCCCGATCGGATGAAGCTGCCCCAAGCGTCGCGGTAATAAGCAATTGGACGGATGATAAATCCATCGCGCTGCGCGGTGTCCGCATACAGCCGGTAAAGCAGTTCGAGATCGCTCAGTTCGCCCGATCGGACGGTGACCCCCTTCTTCTGCGCGAGACGGACGTTGTAGCGGGTCTTGGGTTTCAGCGCGGCCAGCAATTCGTCTTCGCTGCGCGTGAGATCGATCAGCATGGTGTTGCGGAATTGAATCTGCTCGGCAGAAGCGCGCCAGCCCCGATCGAGCAGGATCGCGCGATCGGGCTGGGGCAGGTCGGGATCGATCTTGATGAAGAGGGCGTGATCGCGCCGGGCAATGGCGATGAGCTCACCCAGGACCCGATCGACCAACGCCGCATCACCATAATCCAGCGCTGGACCTTTGGGCACGTAGAGGATGTTGAGCTTGAGCGGCGAAAAAGTGCGGCGCAAAAGCAGCGCCGCCGCCGTGCGTTCTTCATTAAGGAAGTAACGCGGTATCCAACCCCAGCGGCTTTTGAATTGGCCCCAGTCCCACGTTTGCAGGATGTGGCGATAGGGCAGGGTGGCCAGGGTCGTGTTCCATTGGGTCGAGTCAGTTATAAGCTGTAGCGTCATAGTTTGTGCAAATGTCACAAGCGAATGAATTTTTGCATTGCGTCGGTTATCACTTGGTGGTAGAATCCGCGAGCCAAGTCCACCCACCAAGAATTTCTCAGACGGACCTTTGCGTTTCAGTTTGGTGTGTGATATTATACCTCTGCACTTGTGCGCATCTTCACCTACGATAAATTTCCAGTCTGAAATAGAAGTCAGGGAGGTCATCCAACCATGGATGGATGGGCGTTTGTCGGCATCTTCGTCGTTGTTGCAGCGGTGTTGCTTACGGTTCCTTTGATCATTGCTGCGCTGTTGGCTCCTAGAAAACCAAATCCCATCAAATCGGAAACCTATGAGTGCGGCATGGAGACGTATGGCGACACACGCGTGCAGTTCAAGGCCCAGTACTACGTCTATGCACTCATGTTTGCCATCTTTGACATCGAGACGATCTTCCTGCTGCCGTGGGCGATGGCGTATCAGGAATTCGCCACCATCTTCCCGTTGATCGAGATGATCATCTTTGTCTTGATCTTGGTGGGCGGCCTGGCCTACGCCTGGCGTAAGGGAGCCTTGGAATGGTTCTAGGCTTCGGGCGATAACCCAACCTGCCCCGCACCTGATAATCTGGTGTCGGGGCATTTGTTGTGAGGGTGTCACTATGATACAGATTCCGGGCAACGATATTTTTATTGCTTTAGCGACATGGCTGCGGCAGTGGATGCTGTCCATCGGTCTCGACGTGGTGTTCGTGGACATCGTGATGGCCTTGATTCGCGCCTTGATGCTGGCGATTGTGGCGCTGGTGGTCTTCATCGTCATTACATGGCTGGAACGCAAGGTGGTGGCGCGCATTCAGGACCGGATCGGGCCGAACCTGGCCGGGCCGTGGGGGATTTTGCAGCCTATCGCCGATGCGATCAAAGCGATCACCAAGGAAGACACCACCCCGGCGGGGGCCGATGTTCACATTTTCAATGCTGCGCCGATTCTGTCGGCGGTGGCGGCCGTGCTGGTCTATGCCGTGCTTCCGTTTGGTCCGAATCCCGGCGGCGACTGTGCCGGCGCGCCGTGCGGGCCGATGGCCGGAACGGATATGAGCATTGGTCTCTTCTACGTGTTGGCCGTCGGCGCGGTGTCGCTGATTGCGGTGTTGATGGCCGGCTGGAGCAGTAATAATAAATATGCGCTGCTTGGCGCGTTCCGCGCGGTGGCCGAGCTGCTGTCTTACGAAGTGCCGCAGGTGTTGAGCATCGCGGCAATGGTGATGATCGCCGGGACGATGAACATGACGCAGATCGTGGAAGTGCAGACGGTGCCGTTCATCTTCCCGCTGTTCGTCACGGCGCTGGTCTTCTTCGTCAGCGGCCTGGCGGAAGCGGGGCGTTCGCCGTTCGATCTCGTCGAAGCCGAGTCGGAAATCGTGGCCGGGTATCACATCGAATATTCGGGCATGAAGTTCTCGCTGTTCTTCCTGGGCGAGTTCGTGCACGCCTTTGCGGTGTGCGCGGTGATCACAACCGTCTTCCTCAACGGCTGGCAGGGGCCGATTTTGCCCGGCTGGGTCTGGTTCTTTGTCAAGTCGTTCGCCGTGTACTTCATCATGATGTGGATCAAGTTCACCATGCCGCGCTTCCGCATCGATCAGCTGATGGCGTTCAACTGGAAGTTCCTGGTGCCAGTGTCGCTGCTCAATCTGTTGATGCTGGCTGTGGGCGACACGGTGCTGAAGAGTGTGGCGATTACGCGCGAAACGAATCCACTGTTGTGGGGCGGCATCTTGTTCATGGCTAACCTGGCGCTCTTGTTTGTAGCGATGTGGGCGCTGGGGCGCTCGGCGCGCAAGAGTCGTTTGGATAAACGGCCCATTGTGGCGCGGGTTGAGGACGTGAAACCGGTGCAATCTCCGGTCGTGACGAGCAACTGACTAGTAAAACGTAACGCCCATTTACGTTTTACGCATTACGGTTTACGAGTAAAGACTATGACACTGACGCAGATTATCTTCATCGTGTTTGCGGCTATTACCTTATTGTCCGGCTTGTTCTGCGTGACGACGCGTAATATGTTCCACGCGGCGCTGTATCTGGTGATCA
>JAUQXC010000896.1 GCA_030834825.1 Thermoflexales bacterium | reverse complement strand
GTCGCCGAGTAATACAGGCTGAGACGCAGTTGATCGGCATTGGCGGGTGGCGTCCAGGTGATGTGATAATAGTCGGGCGTCGTGCCGTCGGTGGTGGCCGTGACAACTTCGGTAGCAACCGGCGCGGTGAATTCCAGCTGTGGCGCGGCTTTGTTCGCAAAGAACGCCAGATGATAATCATTCGTGGGCGAGGTGTTGGTCAGCCGAGCGAGCCACACGCCGGGCATGGGTTCAGTGACGCCAAAGATCACCTGGTGGCTAGTTACCGTCGCGCTGATGTTGTAGCTGGCGGCATTCGCCACGTTTATCTCGACGTTATCGGGTCGCACCAGCGACACTTGCGGATTGCCCCGCACCCAGCCGAAAGCCAGCATAAATGAAGCGGTGGAAGCCGTCACTTCCGGCAAGGCTTCATCACTGTTGGCGGCGAACGGCTGCGCGGCTGCACGGCGATTGACCTGAATCTCCTGACCGCCGATGTGAGCAGTGGTACGAGTGGTATTGTCCGTTGCCCGCGCCGGTTGCTTGAGATCGAGATCGGTCGGCGCGAGGGCGTGCACATTGCGATACTGATCGATCAAGATATGGCTGTCGCTGCCGAGGATGAAGCTGGTGCAGGCTAGAATAACGGGCGGAAAGATCACCGCGCCCGCGGCCACTGCCGGGTTCTTGCGCAGACAGTCCAAGTTGATGTATACCCCGGCCTCGTAGCCGAGCACAGTCAATTTTCCCTTGATGCCCCACTCATAGGAGGAGCAGGCATCATTCGAGCAGAATTGCCCAAAGGCCAGTTCGATGCCCAACACAATATCGCCAGGGGGAATGACGATGGGGTATTCATCAATCAGCTTGCCTTTAGCAAGTTTAAACTCAGCCCGGTAACTGGCCGCAAAGTGAAATTCATTGTTGTCGGGCAGCCAGGCATACTTGCCCTGCCAGCCTCGTCCGACCCAGGCGTGAATGTGCCCCGAGCCGTGCAAGATCCAATTGTCCTTGTGCGGCATAAAACCTGATGCGTTCATGCCCAGGTCGAGTGGATTCCACGCGACCCACAGATGGGCGTCGGTATCCATGATGCCAAATACGCGTCCGGTGGCCTGGATATCCAACATGCCGCGTGTGTCGATGGTCAGCGTGCCGATGCCTTTGAAAGGCTGGGCGGGCGCTTGCGGCGGCGGTGCTCCGATATAAAAGCCCACCTGGACTTGGATGCGCCCATAGTCGGGGTTGAGTGTTACTCTGCCGCTGATCATGTCTACCCACAGCGGCGAGGGGGGACCGACCGGAATGCCGGGCGGCACATGGAAGGACAGACTTACCTCATGCAACGCGCTTTCACACAGCGTAAAACTGGCTTGAATCATCGCACCATCGGGACTGGCGCCAATCCCCGGCATGAGCAAGTTGCTGTTACCTTGAATGACCGTGACGATATCGGAATTGGCGCTGTCTGGGCAGACCATCTCTTTGATCGAGACGTTGGCCCCCAGCGTTTTGAAACTAAAACCGAGATTGGTGTCCTGTGGCGACTGGGTGGCCGGATGATCTTTGCTGAAGACTTGCACCAGCCCCGGTCGATTTAAGATCACCGTGCCGGGAGGTAGTTGGTTGATATTGATGTCGGGCATGCGCCACTGGCGTTTGGGCGCAGCCCACGAATCATCGGCGGCGCGAATGTCGGAACAAAAGCCTAGCGTGCATAACGGACCTCCACCGCCATCCGGTTTCTCGCCATATGGCAGCACCAGCAGGTCCACGCGATTCCAGGCGCCGCCCAGCTTGTCGGGCTGCTGAATGATGCCGTCTTCGTTACGGAAGCGATCAAAGTAACCGACGCCTGGAGTTGGGTTGTAGTAAGGGGTCCATGTGGCAGTGGGCCGATATGTCAGACTAGCCACAGGGACTGTCGCAATCGTATTCAGCGGCATCACCGCGATATTGATTGGCCCGTCGCCATCAGGTGAGTTAGGCCAGCCTTGATAGCCCTCGGCCTTTACCCACCAACCCAGACGGAGTTGTTGGTTCTGCGGCCCGCTGATCGTCTGCACTGGCCGCTTGATGTCGGCGGCGTATTCGGCATGTTGGATGGCGTCACCGCCGTTACGCATGTTGATGCGCAGGCCAAGATTGAGGTTCTGGTTCAAATCCGCCTCAGAGAGCGCAAAGCTGGTGCACAGGGCGTCACAATACACGGTGATAAAGTCGCTGCCGATTGCGGGGACGGATGAAAGTCCAAACAGATCCTGCCCCAACTTAAAGCGCGGCCAAAGTTCGGCGGGGTCAGTGAGTGCACCGCTCTTGGTAAGGAACCATTTTCCGCTTCCAGCCAAGTATTGGCCCTGTTGTGCAGTATTTACCCACACCGGATAGGGCTCGTTACCCTTGCCGACTACCCCCACGAGGCGAGTAACATCGTCTAGCCAAGTGATCATGGTGGTGTACTCGTTGCCATCACTGCCATAGCGGCGCGCACAATATTGATCGTAGCAAGGTACAGCGGGAGGCCGTTGCTTGCACCGCGCGAGGTCTGGATTGGTCTCATTGCAATCAAATCCGTCGGGCGAGTACACACGAAAGTTAGCGACGGTGATCCAGTTGGACGTCTCGGTCCAATCGGGTTTCTTCACTTTCGAACAACCGGTAGTGGTCGGTTCGCTGTTGGCCGGACACAACTGGAACAGTAGCGACACAGCCAGGGTGCGCTCGGCCGGCGTGACATCCGCATCGGGCGGACATTCTTGCAGACACCTGTCGAAGGCGGTGGTGTCGCCGGGCAGCTCAACTGCCAGACCATAGTCGCCGGCTGTTGCGATGAAAGTCTCAATCGCATGTGCGCCGCTCGCGATGTCCCGTGATTGCGCCTTGGCAAAGGCCGTGCTGGAGGTAGGCGAAAACAAGCGGGCGGTGGCCGAGGCCGAAGGAACCATCAGGCCCTCGATCGATTGGCTGATGGCGATGTACGCATTGACGGCCGCCGGCAAGCTCACATGAAAGGCGGTGATGACATGCCGCGTGCTGATGGTGAAGGTCTCCGTGTACTTAACGCCTGCCGTGGGGTCCATCGGCGGGAGTGTAATAGGTATGGACTGTGCCGTCTCGACGACATACTGCTTCAATGCCGGCGCGGGCTTGGTCATGCCGATGCGCATGCTGCGTCCGGTCGTGTTGCCGCGCAGCATCACAAAGTTCGAGCCATCAGCTGTGCCATTGCCCGGTGACGTTACAGAGCAACTCGTGCCGTGGCAAGCTGAGATAGGCAGAGCGAAGGCAAACGGGTCAGGCTGGCTAGTTAGCGTAGAGCTGCCAGTCGGCACCTTCGCCGGTAGAGCACCCGCCTGCGCCCAGAGTGAATAAGAAAACAGGCCGTCCTTGAGCTCGTTCGCGAACACAATTTGGTCGGTAAAGCCTTTGACAGCCACGGCCGTCCACGGCGATCCAGCATCAAGCGGCAGACGATAGTCATGTTCTGATTCAAGATAGGTCGGGCCGGGCGCAGTGGCTGGCGGTTGAAGCGCAGGCGGTTCGTAGCCGAATGGCTCATTCGCAGGCAGCACCGGTCCGCGGTATTGAATCACCAGCGCAAAGCCGGCGCCACTCAGATCGCCGTTCGATTTGCGGCCAATGCTCGACGTGCGCGGAATCAGTGCAAAATCGCAGCCCGTGTAAGAGGGGAGGCAATTAGGATCGCGCATGGCGATCAACAGACCGTTGTTGGCACTGCCGTTGATCCAGTCGCTCACCGTCCCATTCGGGCCGTCCTGAATGCGGCAGACCGATGGGTCGCTATCTTGTGCGAGCGAGAAGCCAATGAAGTAGGGACTGCATAGCGTAGTGCCGATGCCAGGGCCGGGCCAGGCGACATTCGTGCCGCTCCAGTTTGAGATGACATTAAAGACGTTGGCATAGAACCAGCCGCTGCGCCGCCACTCTGGATTGCTGCTCACTTGCCCACCGCTTGTCCCGATAGCCAGCCAGGCGGCCTCGACCGTTGAGTCAGGCGGGAAGAGACTGGGCGCGAGGTTTTTGAAGCGTACCGTTACGCGCCGTTCGCCACATGTTCCGTTGCGCCCCAAGCCGACCTGCGCGTTGTCGGCGTAGCTCATACAGCCGATCGGTGTCAGGCCAAGTGACGGCCCGGCGATCTCGGCCACGTCCAGGTTGCCACGCTGTGTCAGAAAGGCCGGATCCCAGACGATGGGATATTGCCGCTGCGAATCAAGCCACCAGGCGAGCGGTGTGCTCATCTCGATCAACCAGGAATGGACATCGTAGGGTATGACGTGATAGCGCGCGGCGATCCCCTCAGCGGGATGGACGCGCTCATACACCTTCGATGGCGCGAGCGTGAGTAATAGCCGGTTGCTCTCAATGTCCCGCACTTGCAGCTCGTCATCTGTTTCGAAGGCCGTGGATTGCGGTGCGCCGTCGGCGAAGAGCGCTGCATTCGGCAGATGCAGTAGGGCGCGCAACACGAGTTGTCCTTCTTCCGGTTGCCGGGAAAAACTTGAGACTGAGGGCCTTTGTGCCACGATGAGGTTATGCTCTACCGCGCCTGCGTCGGCCACGATTTCGTCGCTGAGGCCGGGCGCTGTCCAGCTATTAGCGTAGGTGATCGTGTGTCCATCGTTCGATAGCGTACCCTTCGCCAAATGAGTTGTGGTGAGCGGTTGCGCCAATGTGAGCTCAGGGTTATTCGTATCCGACGAAGTCTGAACCAGCGCCAGCGGCTCCCATCCGATCAGCGCCGTATCGCGCGTCAGGTTTAAGCTGGCGCGGCTGGCGGCAGCGCGAATCTCGAGCGTGTTGCTGATATTGGCAAAGCCGCTCTCGACCGGGGCAAAGCGCGCATCAATCGGCTGCCACGTGCCGTCGGCGGCACGAAAACTGAGCGGTGAATCAGACACAATCGCCTCGCGCCGGCCATCGCCCAGATCGACGTCACGAACAAAGGTCAAATCCGGGGCGGCGAGGTGCGGTGCAACTTGTGATACGGGTTGCGGATTTGAGGCAGTGATAGGCGCGGGCCGTGCTGGTGATGCGGCAAGCCGCGCTGGGTCGATCAGCTGGGTCCGATCAGGTTGGGCGGGACCAGTGGGATCGGAATTCAGGATCGGCTTGCTGACGGGCAACACGCCCCCGATCAGCGCACCGACCACCGTCAGGCAAACTAACACGTGAAGTGTTCGACGGCGTGACATGATCTCCTCCTATTTGTCTCGCACGTTGGCTGAGTGTGCGAGGCCACAGCTTAGAGCATTTTCCGTTTTGGTGTACGCCGCTGCTCCCGCTGGATAGCTATATCCAGTGGATGTGACCATCCGCTGTGAGCGTAAATCGATTAGGAAACTGCTCTAGAACAGGTTAATGACATGATTTTATTCCGGGAACCCACGCAAAAGATTGCATTTGTTTACAACCTCCCGTTAGAATCCTGTCAAGAACATGATGAGCGATCCTTCCCTTGCGCTGAAGTGAGCGCCATTATGCAGAATGGCCGTTGACGCCGTGTGTTCTGAGCATGGTGCGGCACTGCGTCTCAAAGTTCGATGGCCCGGGCTGGATAAATAAACGATTCTATGGCCACGGCCTATGGAATGGGCGCCTGGATTTTGAAGTCGTCGTACGAATAGTCGGCTGACATTCGTGTCTCGCCATGCGAGGTCTGGCAGCGCGACTCAAACAGATAGGGCAGACCACTGGCCTCTTCCAGCCAATACTCGAGCGTACAGGGCACCTCTCCTTCATCTCTGATCAGCTTGGCACTCAGCGTGTGATGGCGCACCGGCATCCCCCGCAGCTCTTGAGCCTCCGACGCTTGCAACTCTAAGTGCTTGATGCGAAAGTCCAAGACGGCGGAGGCTGTATCCTGGCGTGCAGGGCACACGAACAATTCGATCAATTTGTGCGCGTCTTGTAGATCTGTCTGTATCCGTTGCTGGACGTCAGTTCCAGACGCTGCTTGTTTTTCCCATGCGCCGTCACGATAGAGGTACAACGCCGGAGCGATAATGATGGCTTCCTGGATATCCTGGGATTGCGGCGCAAAATGGGCGCGATCTTGTCCCATTACTTCAATTAGACCCTCGACTGGATCGGGATTGAACCCCGCGAATTGCCAGCGCACATTGGGTTGCGCCACGAGCGCGGCGCACGCGCGGTCGAAAATCTTCTGCACGTCGTCAGCGGGAAGTGAAGGCTCGGACACAGGCGGGGCCGCTGTCAGCTCCGTCCCGCCCGGCGCTGGAGTTGATGTTGAAGCAGACACATTCGGCTGACACGCAGCGAGCGTGGCACTCAGCAGCAGAGCTAAAATTAAGAATAGGTGTCGCACGGTTAGTCTCCTTTGAAAACTACTTGAGGGTGGGAGAGATGTTTCATCCTATTCATCTTCTCCACTTTGTATTTCAAGTCCTGGTGCAAAGCGCACGAGAAATTCTTGAATCTGCGCCAGCGTGACACACGGGCGCGCCTCCTGGGTCTGGAGATGCACCACCCGACCACGCCATTCGTCACGCTCGGTTTCCCGCCACAGCCGCACCAGATAACTGCTCCACACGATGGGGCCGGCGAATTCACTCCCTTCCGGGCTGTCGGGCTCAGGCGTCACCATGAAGCAAGTCTAGCAGGCGCTGCTTCCATAGGTGCTTCCACAAGTGCGTTGGAAATAAAAATCCGCTCTGCCAGCAATCTGTCAGAACGGATTGGTCTGTGGAATTTTCAACAAAATACTTTACACCGACTCGCCACGCTTTAAACGTTCATACACTGCTTTTGTCTGCGGAGAGGGCGGCGCACCGACTTCGCGCCGTAGCAGCTCGGTCAGCGTTTGATAGTGGCGCAGGGCCTGGCCCACTTCACCCTGCCGCGCCAGGCAGCGCATCAACTCGCGATGCGCCAGCTCCAAATAATTGTCGTGGGTCAGCACGCGTTGATAGGCCGCCGCCGCCTGTTCGTACTGCTGCTGATCGAAAAAGGATTGACCCAGCGTCAGCAGTGCGTCCAAAAACTGTTTGCGCAGAGCCTCGCGGCGAAAGAGAATCCAATCGCCGCCTTCCAAATCTGGCAGAAAATCGCCGCGATATAACTCGACAGCGGCTTCAAGTTCTTCCATCGCTCTCCCGCGAGCTTGCCGGTCGCCGCGCTGCCATCCGCGTGCCTGGGCGAGATGTCTCTCGAACAGCTCAACATCGTAGGCGTATTTCAGTTCGCCCTTAACGGCGTAGACATCATCCTCGAAGGTGATCCATTCAGGGCGCCTCAGTGCCTTGCGGGCAAAATGGAGGGTGCGATGAAAGGCCCGGCGCAGTTGCGCGGGAGACTCGTCTGTCCATAAGTCCAACCCGATCTGTGCTTTGGTTGCCTGAGGATGCGAGAGCAGATAGAAAAACAGTTCCTTGCTCTTCAGGTATTTCCAATCGGATGAGGCCAACGGTTTTCCATGCCACTCGACAATCGATTGGCCCAGGCCAAAGATTTCCAATTCAGGGCGCGCTTCCGTTTCGACTTGAGTCTGTTGCGTGCGAGTCAGCGTGAGTGCGGCCTGTACCGTCTCGTCGATAGCGAGCGTGCGGCCGCGCTCAAATGCCGCTTCAAACGTGCGATCTCCCAATGCGGCGCGTGCTTGTGCCTCGGCGCGTTCAACCCGCGGGCGCTCGGGTAGATGCAGCGGCGTGCCCATTTCTTGGCGTAAGGCTGAGGCCGCGCCAAGGAACTGGGCAGCGTGCGCGGGCTCCCCGTGCTGTGCAGTGATGCCCGCCGATCCCTCCAGGGCAAGCGCAATGAAGCGTTTATTTCCGATCTCCGAGTAAAGTTGGAGTGCAGCGTGTTGCAGTGTGGCCGCTCGCTCCAGGTCACCTGTGTCGAGCAAGAGCGCGGCGAGACTGTCCGACGTCAGTGCGCTTCCTTCTTTTTCTCCAATCTCATGGTACAACGCCAAGGCTTGCTCGTAGTGCGCCCGCGCGTGATCGGCTTCGCCTTGGGCGTGCGCCACATCACCCAGATTGAGCTGCGTAATGGCCATATCGCGCTTGCTGCCGATCTCACTCGCTACCTGTGAGGATTCGTTTAAGAGTGCGAGCGCGTCCCTATATTTTCCTTGGTGGTAAGCAGCGACCCCCAAGTTATTGAGGGTGTTGGTCATGCCCATCTTACCGCCGATTTCGCGGTAGAGCACCAGACTTTCTTGGAAGTAGCTCTCGGCGCGGTCATAGTGAGCTCGATCGCTTTCGATCTCGCCCAGCACGTTGAGTGTGAGGGCCAACCCGCCGGGATCGACCAGCTGTCGTTTGACGGCCGCGCTCTCTTGCAAATAATGTGCGGCGCGCGCCAAATCCCCTTGCATGTGCGCGGCGTATCCTAGATTATGCAGGACGCCAGAAACAGCCAGCGCATTGCCTTCTTGACGATGAAGGACGAGGGCGCGCTCGTAAAATTCAAGCGCGCCTTGGAAGCTGGCGCGATCGGCTTCGATGACGCCCAGCAGGTTGACTACGGACGCCATGCCGATCGCTGCTTCGCCCAATTGTTGATACAGTACCAGTGAACGTTTCGCCACAGAAATCGCACCATTGAGATCGCCTTGACGATACATCAGCCCTGCGAGACAAAAGGTCGCCCGCGCGCGCACATTGACACGCACAGCCTCGCCGGCGTGGGCGAGCAATTCCTCGTACCAGTTTCTTCCTTCTGAATAGTGCCCGCGTATTTCCCAATAGCGCCACAAGGCATTGGCGAGAAGCAACCCGGCTTCCAGGCCGCCACTCTCAATTGCCCATCGCTGCACGGCACGGAAATTATCTCGTTCGGCGTCAAACCGCGCGAACCAGACCGCCTGGTCTGCTCGATTTAACTCGGGGGAACCGCGCTCGCCGAGCGCGATGCACCAATCGAGTTGCCGCGTGCGCAGGCTATCCCTCTCCCTCGTCTCGTCCAATTTTTCCTGCGCATACTCGCGCACGGTTTCCAGCAGGCGGTAGCGCGCCGGCATGCCTTCCACGCGCCCCACAACGACGACAAGTGATTTCTCGACCAGATTGGAGAGGAGATCAAGAATAGCGGCTTGATCAAGCGCCGCGTTGGGTTTCTCATCGGCACAGACCGTTTCAGCAGCATCCAGTGTAAATCCGCCTGCAAAAATGGACAGCCGCCGCAAGAGGGCTTGCTCGCTGGCCGAGAGCAGGTTGTAGCTCCAATCCATGGCCGCGCGCAGTGTTTGATGGCGTGCCAGGGTCGCCGCGGGGCTGCGCGTCAGCAAGCGGAAGCGATCGTCGAGACGTTCCGCGATCTCACTCACGGTCAACATCTTCACGCGTGCGGCGGCGAGTTCAATGGCCAACGGCAGACCATCCAGCCGTTCGCACACCCTCACGGCAGGTTGAACGCTTTCGGGGGTGAGGACAAAACTTGGCAGGCTCTCTGCCGCGCGCAACGCAAACAGCCGGACGGCTTCCGAGTCGCGCGCCGCGTGCTCTGTCGGCGCTTGAGGCAAAGCCAGCGGTGGCACCAGAAAGACGGTTTCGCGACTGGTGCCCAATGGTTCGCGGCTTGTCGCCAAAACTTGTACTTCTGCACACACGCGCAATAGGGAGTTGGTGAGTGGCCCAC
>JAUQXC010000082.1 GCA_030834825.1 Thermoflexales bacterium | reverse complement strand
TCTGGGTTGGGGAGGTTTTGCAAGATCAATAACACTTGAAAGGGAGCCATCCGATCCAAGCCGGATTGAAGTTGCGAGGCTTCCATCAATTTTTGAAAAGGAATCGTTTGATGATCGTAAGCTTCCAAGGTAACCTGCCGCGCTTGTTGAAGTGCTTCAAGAAAGGTTGGGTTGCCGCCGAGGTCGGCGCAGAGCAGCAGGGTGTTGAGGAATAACCCGACAAGCTGTTCAGCGGCGTTGACAGTGCGATTGGCCACCAGGGTGTAGATATTAATCTCGTTTTGCCGCGTATACCGCTGGAGTAAGATTTGCAGGGCGGTCAACAGGACCATGAATAACGTGCAACCGGTCTGCTGGGCCAGCGCTTTGAGTTGTTCGCGCAGGGCCAGTGAGAGGGAGAACGATTCACGGGCGCCGCTGATGGTGCTGGCAAACAGACGTGGCCGATCAGTTGGAATATCGAGCAGGGCCGTGTTCTTGCTGATTTGCTTGATCCAATACGCTAGTTCGTGCTCCAGCGCCGCGTCTTGCATTTTCTCCCGCTGCCACTGCGCAAAATCGGCATACTGCCACGGCAACGGTGGTAGTGGTGATGTTTGGCCTTTTGTGAAGGCGTCGTATAAAATACTTACCTCATGAATGAGAATACCCAGCGACCAAGCGTCCGAGATCAGATGTTGCGTGATCAGAATCAAAACATGATCGGCCGAGTCTAAGCGCAGCAAGCTAGCCCGAAAAAGCGGCCCCTGGGTGATGTCGAAGGGCCGGTTCAATTCGGCTCTGGCGGCCGACTGGGCCGCGGCCTCACGCTCGGTGACGGGCAGGTGCTCTAGCGAGATGATAGGCAGGTGAGCCGGTTGTGGGGGCTTAATCGCCTGCCTGGGCTGATCGTTGACGACCACGAAGGAGGTGCGCAACACCTCGTGGCGGCGTACGATCTCAGTGAAGCTTTGCTCCAGTGCAGTCACACTCAGCTGGCCGGTGATGCGAACCGACAGGCTAAGACTATTAATGCTACCGGGTGCTAGCTGCTCTTCCAGCCAGAAGCGCTCCTGTGAGAAAGACAGAGGAGCGAATTTTGTCACTTGTTCTTTTTGCGCAAGCAAGTGCAGCAACCGTGCCCGTTGCTCTTGCGGTGTTAAGGTTGCGCTTGAAGGAATGCTTCTGGCCATGGTGTTTCCTTATGGACCTGGTGCTTCAGCCTTGTTGTTCTTCTTGTTCCAGCTTCTCAAGCAGGAGCTTAACTTCTTCATCTGACATCTGCGCCACATTTTCCATGAGGCCGGCCATTTTGGTGGTGTCGGTAGTGAGCAGCAAGTCTTTATCGAGAATGGTTAAATAAGGCGTCTCCGTCTCGTTAGGTAGTTCATACTGCAATTCATGCGCGAGCTGGCGTGCCTGCGCTCCTAGTTGCCAGGGAAGATGGATCTTTCGCCAAGATTCGCCTAGCTGGGCATCGACCTTATCGTGCTTGAGGATGTTGGGGTCGCCCATGCCCGAAATCATGCGCTCGCGCTTGTTGTCATACGGTTCGATGACGGCAGGATCGTAGGGAATCTCCATGAAATCGCACACGCCGCGCATGATCTCTTCGGGTCGGCTGACCAGTTCCTCGTAACGCACACACAGCTGCCGTTCCGGCGGCACGTGCTGCAGGAAGGCCAGCGTGTTGCGATTGCTGGTCACCCAGACTTTTTCGGCAACGACGTGCGAATCGACCTCTGTGGTGCCGTAAATCACAGGCGAGAACAACTTGTCGAGCCGGATGCGGGTCACCGACTCGATCACGGCATACGGATGGCGAATCAAGTGAATGTACTTAGGCCCCTCGAAGAATTCTTCGGCGCGGTGGAGCGTCTCCAGGCTCATGGTATATGACGGCGATTTGTCAACCAGCAGGCGTGGAGCTGCCAGCTCTTGCAACTGCGCATAGACTTCATAGATCGGCACATCGCGTTCAACCATCTCGTCCAGATAAGCGTGAGTACCATCTGGATCCCGCCCTAACAGTTCCATGAAACTCCATTGCAAGCCCTGCGCCGCCCAGTAGAAGCCATGTCCGTAATTGGGATCAGTCATGCTGCGGTGCCAGTCGCGCAGCGTGTCATACCAGAGAATGCCCAGCTCTGGCGGAGCATACAGTGCCGGATGGCCGGCCAGCATGACCCGAAACAGCGTGGAGCCAGAGCGCACGCAGGAATGCGAAAAAACGATTGGGCTGTTCTTGCGCGTGGGTTTAACCAGCAGCGGACGTTTGACTCTTTCTTCCAACTGCGATCGTTCTTCGTATTCCTGATAAAACGTCGTGGGCAGCGTCACGGTGTTGTGCTTCAGCTTGGACAAGCGATCAATCTCGCTGATGGTGAAGTGCGCAAACTCGCTGGTGGAATGCAGCTGGACCGTCTCGTGCGGATAAACTTGCAGCCCAAAATCCTTTTCAAAGACCCACTGCACGTCGCCGATCATCGCCTGCAGATCATAGGCCGCCAGGCTGCCATCGACCGGCAGTTGACTTTCTTCGATCTTGAGCAGGCCTGCCATCCGCTTCTTCCAGTGGTTGTCCGCTAATCCCGGGCGTTCAGAAGGCGGCGCTTCACGCAGCAATTCCTTAATGGGTTTCTCCGGGGCGCGGGCTTTCTTGGTATAGGCCTCCTCAATGACTTGTGCCATGCCGGCCACCGTGGGTTTGTCAAACAAACCACGCATCGAGAGCTCTACCGGATAGAGGCGGTGGAGTTTGTTCATCATCTGGGTAATCAGTAGCGAGTGCCCGCCCAGATCGAAGAAGCTGTCATGAATACCGACTTGCTCTATCCCCAGGATCTGTTGCCAGACCGCCGCCACATTTTGCTCGAATTCGTTGCGCGGGGCGATGTAGGCGGTTGCCAGCTCAGGCCGAGCGTAACCGGTACGGTTCGCCAGCGTGCGGGCCTGCTCCTGGGCCTCAGCCATAAGCGATCGGGTCATGAGGTGCAGGCTCTCGATCCTGGCGGTAAGATCTCTGGTCGAGATTAGCATTTGGGGTGCAGTGCTCTGGGCCAATACCCGCTCGAAAATCTGAACACCTTCATCCGGCTCCAGACCGCTGTGGAGGGTCTGTTCATGTATCAACCTCATCTCGGGCGGCACTTCCATGTTCACCGCCATGCCGACTTGCTGCCAGGTATCCCAGTTGATTGAAACAGTATACGTTCCTTGGCGTGTCGCACGGCGTTGAGCAAAGGCGTCCATGAAGGCGTTCGCCGCAGCATAGTCCGCCTGACCGAACTCGCCGACGACGGACGTTAACGACGAACAATACACCATGAAGTCCAGCGGCACATCCCGGCAAGCGACGTCGAGCGCCAGCACGCCCTGAGTCTTGGGCGCGAACACCGGCTCGATGGTGTCGGCGGTCTTGAGCTGCATGATTCCCCCACTGCCGATGCCGGCGGCGTGGATTACCCCATGCAGCACGCCAAAGTGTTTAGTGCTCTGTGCCACCACTGCTTGCATTTGCTCTCGATTGGTCACGTCGGCGCTGAGGATCAAAACTTCTGAGCCGAGCGCCTCCAGATTTTGCAGCTGCTGAATCTTGCGACTAATCGCGTCTGACTCAGCGCGAGTTTTCTGCCAGAGCGACCATTCCTGGCGCGGCGGGAAGGGCGATCGTCCCAC
>JAUQXC010000895.1 GCA_030834825.1 Thermoflexales bacterium | reverse complement strand
AAATAGGGATACCTGCGCCCCAAGATAGGGTGCGTCTCCCGATGCGGCGCACGCCACCCGATGCTATCCTGTTAGCCACATGCTGTAAGAAGGCCAAAGGAGAGCATCATGTCCACGACACTTCGTTCCATCTCGACCCGTTTGATCCTTATCGGTCTGATCGCATTGATCTCGATGGTCGCGATCAGCCTAGCGGCGGGGGGGGGGACTGCCCCCGCCGCGGCGCTCAGTGCGTCCCCGATCGGTCCCCTGGCACAACTGGCTCCTGCCGCTACCGGCGTCATCACGTTGACGGCCACCGATGATGCCCGTACGCAGGGTGGTAGCCCGACAACTACTTTCGGCAGCGGATTTTTGTACCTCTCGACGTTAAACGGGCATCGCGTCTACGTGCAGTTCGATCTGCTCGACCTACCCATCTCCGCGACGATCAACGCCGCCGAATTGCGCCTCAACTTCACTACCGTGCTGACCGGTCCCAACGGCGTTAACGTGGGGCGGGCAGAAGATGCGTGGGACGAGCAGACCCTCACCTGGAGCACGCAACCCAGCATCACGTGGGGCACTCTCACGCAGACGGTCAGCCTCAACGGTCTGTATAGTTGGGACGTTACCGGAGTGGTGCAGCAATGGCATACCGGCGCGCTGCCCAACTATGGCTTTGGGCTGCGTGGAAGCGGCGGGCCATTGGTGGCGGCCAGCTCCAAGGAGACGGGCCGCGCGCCTGAGCTCATCATCACCTACACAGTGCCCACTCTGATCGGTGCGCGGCCCGATCTGGGTGATGCGCCGGACAGCACCAATCACGTGGGCATCACCAACACGGCTTATCCCGGCGTCGCTGGTCGCTTCCCGACAGTTTGGGCAGGCACGCCCATCACACAACCTGCCGGCCCGCGTCACGCCAATCAAACGGGTGAAGGTTGGCTGGGTGACTTTCTGTCGCGCGAGAGCGAAGCCGACACTGGACCCGACGAAGACGGCGTCAACAACATCCTCAACGGAGGTGCGAACAACGCCAATAATGATCGCGGCGACGATGGCTGGCGCAATCGCATGGCCACGTTCGATCACTGCGAACAGACCACGTTGAAGATCCGCGTAAGCAAAGCGCTCACTGCAACACTCAACAAGATGTACCTCAACGTCTGGTTCGACGGCACGCACGACGGCGACTGGAACGATCACGGCCCCTGCCTGCCTGAAGGTGAAGAACTGCAAATCCCGGCCACCGAATGGATCGTGCAGGACTACATCGTGGATCTGACGGGCATCACGCCGGGCGGTTTCGCCGACATCACGCTCAACACCGAAACGGTGCTCAACACATCATCCTATCAAGCTCATTGGATGCGCTTCATGCTCAGCGAGGCGCGGGCCGTGCAGAGCGCCAGTAATCGCGCCGATGGCCGTGGGCCGCATCCGGTTAATGGATCGTACCAGTTCGGTGAGACGGAAGATGCCTTGCAGCGTCCGCAACCACCCGGTGAGGACGGTACGCTGATCCTGGAAAAGCAGGTGTTGAATGCAGGCACACCCGTGGACTATGGTGGCATCGTCACCTATCGAATTCGACTGCGCCATGCTGGGGGCAGCCAGCCCCTTCAGGCGGAGATTCGCGATGAGTTGGAGTTTCCACAACATGTGCTGCCGCACATCGACAACCAGGGCAATGTGGTCTATGTGGATGTCAGTAGTCCAACGGGTGGTGCTGCTCCGCTACAAGCTAAATTGAAATTAGCGGGAGGCGCTTTCCCCAGCCAGCTGATCACATGGCGCGGAGCACTGGCGCCTGACAGTGAAGTGATGCTTGACTTTGACGTGCATGTACACCCGCTCTGCGGCGCGCTGCAACAGACCGAAACGATTGACAACATTGCGCGGGCGCGGCCGATCGGCGGTAGCCTCATCACCGACACCGTCAGTTTCATCGCCAAATGCCCCGGCTACGATGAAGACAACATCGAGGTTGCCTGGGGTCATGTGCTAACTTACACGAATGTGTTGACCTTGACGGATTACAAAGGCGGTGGAGACAACAGCGGCGACAGTGGGACGGTAGGGCGCATCCTGCACAATGGGCATTCGTTTACGGTCACGCTGGGGTTGACCCACGAACTGAGCACAAATCTGCCCAACTCGCCCACGATCACTTTCCCCAAGCTCCAGAAAGTTACGCTGGGACCCGGCGTGACGCGGACGCTGGACTACTTCATTGACTTCACTGATCTGGTTGAGAACGAACTTGAGCTGACGGAAGACTTAACCGTCGTCGCGCGGCAGAACTTCTGCATCCTGCCGGGTGAAAACGTGGCGGCGTGCCCTGATGGGCAACTATTCCCGCAGCTGGTAGGCCACGGCGCTCCGTTGACCATCACCGTCAGCCCGCACGATCTGGGCGATGCACCCGACAGCACCAATCACGCGGGGGCGGCGATGACGGCTTATCCAGCCGTACAGGCCAACTATCCCACTGTGTTTGATCCCGCTCTTGGTCAGCCGATTGGCCCGATGCATCTGCACCCGCGCCCGTTCCATCTGGGCCAGAACGTCAGTCGTGAAGCCGAAGCCGATGGTGGACCCGATGAAGATCCGCTCAACAATATCGTTCCAGCCGCCAACGACCCGAACAACGATCGCTTTGACGATGGGATCAATCCGAATGTCTGGGCGCTGAGTCACTGCCAGACGCGCGTCATTCCCGTGCGAGTGTTCATCAGCCCGCAGGCCGTCAACTGGTTCCAGCAGCAAGACATCCCGGCGTACCTCAACCTGTGGTTGGATGGGAATCGCGACGGCGATTGGGCCGATGGTTTCAATTGTCCCCCCGAGCAAGCGGGTGTCGAACACATCGTGATCGATCGCGCCATCAACGTGGGGGCGCTGGGCGCAGGCGTACACACCATCAATGTGACGACCGGCCTGCTCCCCTGGCCGACGGCTTTGGCGCAACAACCGGCGTGGGTGCGTGTGACGCTCAGCGAGCGGCCCTCCAACAAGACGCTGAACTTTGGCGGCATCAACTATGGCGACGGGCGCGGCTACGGGCTGCCCTTCCATACGGGTGAAACCGAAGATTACTACGCACATCCTGAAGGGGTCGTAGGTGCCGGTCCGGACATGGCCGTGCGGCTCAAGGGCGATGCGACGCGAGAGGTGGTGCAGACTGGGACAGCTATCACAGCCACCGATCACATCCGGTTCAAGATCGACTACGCCAATCTCGGTTCGCGTCCTGCCAGTGGTGCAGTGCTGACGCTCTCACTGCCTGCGCAACTGCAAGGCATCCCGCCGACCGTGTTGCAAGCACCGGGCATTCCATCCGGCAACATCCAGCGCACTCACTCTCAGATCTCGTTCATTCTGCCGTACATCGAACAGGACAACGTTCATCAGATCGTTCTAGGGTGGGCAACCTTCCCCAGCCCTCTCACTGCGCTGCCTTACACCATGACGGCCAGTGTGCACCTCAACGGCGATCTTGATCTAAGCAATAACCAGGCAACTGAAGCCGTCAGGTCGGTGCTGCCGGCGCCTCTCGTTGGGGCGCGCGTGGGCAACGCGGATGCCTGGGGGTTAGCCGATAGCACCTGCCGCACTACGGTGGACTTTGCCGGGCTGGGCACGCCGGGACAGACGGTTGAGCTGTTGCTGGATGATCAACCTATCGGCAATGCGCTGATCGACAGCGAAGGGCTTTTCTACTTCCAATTGCAGAACCTGGGTCGCGGCTTGCATCACGTTGCAGCGCGCTACAGCACTGGTACGAATCGGTCTGAAATCATCTCGCCGCGCGATCAGGCCTCGGGCCAGGCGACCGGCAAGCTACAAGTCGATCCGTCGCTGCCCATCGATCCATTGAGCCTGACTTTCACGGACAGCCAGGGACACATCCTCCATCCGGCCACGTTGGGCTGGTCCTTCGGCGAGTCGCAGACGGGCCTGTTTTTGAAGAACGGCGAAACGTACCAGGTCGGTGTCGAGAGCTGCTCGAACGAACCCAATCAACGCATCCAGCTGATCATCGCGATCTTGATCGGCTTGCTGCGCGACGACGACGGCGATGGACACTACACCGGCAGTTTTACCTATAACCCGATCGCGCCAGCACCTGCCTTGGCTGCGGCTGACGAGCTGCGTTTCAGTGTGATCGCTGGCGGCGCGGAGCAGAGTTTCGGCCTGCAGCTGGAACCGCTGCAACCCGGCATCGTGCGCGATGCACTCACACAGCAGCCGATCGTCGCGGCCAGCGTCGCGGCCTTGGGCGCGAATCTCGATGGGGGCGGTGAAGTGATCTTCAATGCGTGGCCGGCGGCGGCGCTGGGCCAACCTAATCCACAGGCCACCGGCGCCGACGGTGCGTATCGCTTCAATGTGCCGGGCGTACTCAATCGGTTGGAGGTGAGCCGCGCGGGTTATCAATCGTATCGATCGTGGGATGTGGCCGCTGAGAACGGTTTGCTGGCGCACGACATCGATCTGACCCCGGCGCTGGTGGATACAGCTGTCTACACCATCACCATCACCGACCACGGCTTTGAGCCGGCTATTTTGAAGGTTGCGCCGGGCAGCATCATCGCGTGGGTGAACGTCGATCTGGCCGAGCATACGACACGCAGCGCGGCGTGGGATAGTGGAACGTTAAACGCGGGCCAGGCCTATCGGGTTCCGCTCACCGGCCCCGGTACTTACACCTATGTCGACGACGCCAATCCGCTGGAGACCGGCGTCATCGTCGTGGAGTCCAGGCAGGTGTATCTGCCACTCATTCGACACTGAGTTTGTGCGTCTTACCGCCAACTCCTCTCCCAGTGATCGCTTTTGTTAATGGGAGAGGAGAGCCGTGCGCAGTGCTGTGTGGCTCGTTGATAGGCTGGTGCAAGGAGAAGGCTATGCCCCGCTACCTGGTCGAGCGAACTTTTCCCGAGCGCTTTGTCATTTCCCTGAACGTTGAGGGTGCAGAACAGTGCCGGGCCATTGTCAACAATGACGCACTGGAAGGCGTCACCTGGTTGCATTCCTATGTAACGGCGGACAAGCGGAAGACGTTCAGTGTCTGTGACGCGCCCACCCCGGAAGCCGTGCGCCGGGCCGCGCAGCGCAACGACCTGCCCATCGACCGCATCACCGAAGTGCGCGTGCTCGATCCGTACTTCTATCTGTAACAAGCGATATTGATCTGAATTTAATCTACCAAAGAGGAGATCTCATGCCTAACATACTGAGTCGTTTCATTGGAACACTGGTTATTGGCTTTACCTCGATCTGCACACTCGTCATCATTCTGGGAACAAATTCAGAGATGACCCCGATCTCGTTGGCGCACAGTCCCGCTGCACCGAATGCGCCGGGCCAGTGCTTCACAACCACCTGGACCTTTTTGACGCAGACGGTCACGTCCACCCGTTTCCGCATTCACTTCACGCTCGACGGTGTGAACTTTCCAACTCATGCTTTACAAACCCTGACTCAAGCAACCTTGCTCAGCGCCGACTTGGAGACCGCTTACGACGCCTATGTCAGTTACGGCTTTGAGGCGCCTGATCTCAATAGCGACGGCTTTATCGAGACCTATATTTACGGGTCCGGCGCGTGGGGGCGGGCCGCCCCCAGCTGGGATTGTATTGTGATCAGTCCCGGTCGCGTGCGCACCTCGGCCGGCAACATCCGCCTCGGCACACCGCACCATGAGCTCTTTCACCGGGTCCAGTTTGAATACGACGCCGGCGAAACATCTTGGATGGGAGAAGGCACGGCGAAGATGATGGAAGATCAAGTCTTTGCGGATACCGACACCGACCCGAACAGCGCCTTTCTTAACGAGGTCGGCAATTATCTGGCCAACCCTGACCTGGCCAAGCTCGATAAGGATGACAATATCATTGGCGGCGGCCTGCTGCAGGCCAGTTACAAGGCGGCGCTCTTCTGGAAGTACCTCAGCGAACAGTACGGCGATTCGCCGACGAC
>JAUQXC010000894.1 GCA_030834825.1 Thermoflexales bacterium | reverse complement strand
GTCGAGATCGGTGATGCACAACACGCCGTTTGGTTTGAGGGTCCGCACCATTTCTTTGATCGTAGCCAGTGGATCAGGCGCGTGATGCAGATACATATTGGCAAATACGCCATCGAGCATCTCGTCCGAGACAGGCAGTTGGTCGCCCACCGCTTCCCGGAATTCCACCTTATTGAATTGCGCTAGGTTGCGCCGCGCCACGGCGAGCATATCCGGGCTGGCATCGAAGCCGATGACGTGGCTGGCTCGCTCGACCAGGCCGCGTGCGACAAAGCCGGTGCCCGTGCCCACATCGGCGACGACGGCATTGGGCGGCAGCTGCGCTTTATCGATCGCCGCGTCGCGCATGTGCTCAGTGAAATAGCCCGATCGGATTTCGTCCCACTGTTCGGCCACTTCGGCAAAGTATGGATTGGAAGGCGCGTTGGTCACGTTGGTCTCCTGATTGGAGAAACCCGGTTTCTGTTCGCGTGAAATTAATTGCAACAGCCTGAGGCTTGCGACGTGGCAGCCTGGTTGGCCGCATTATTGACGATGCGCACGTGAACACCATCAGCGGCTTCGACGACATTAAAGCTCAAGGGCGAACAGCACGAGACCGCAGCGCTCAATTCGTCCACCATGGCGCGGATGGCCGCGGGATCACCCTGCACGCGCAGATCGTAACCATTGTCGAAGGTGTCCAGCGCATCGATCTGGCTCAACAGTTGATCGAGTTTGCCCGGTGCGACCTGGGTTGGCACCGCTTCAAGCGGTATCACCTCAGACTCTTCAGCGGCCGCGCCGCTGGGCTTGGTGGCCGTAATCGTCGCAGAAAACGGCATGCCCAGCGGTAACGCGGCCAGGGCTTGATCGGTTTGCCCTTTGGGCTGCACCTGTACACCGACGAAGCCTGCCTCACGCAGACCCTGGACGTACTCGCGTTGATCCAGCGCACCCGCGACGCACGCGCCCCACGACGCCATGCTCTTCTGTACCGCTTCCGGCAACGCACCATTCGTCACGATGTCCGACACCGCCACACGCCCGCCCGGCTTCAACACGCGAAAGACCTCGCGAAAGACCTGTGGCTTGTCGGGGGAGAGATTGATGACACAGTTGGAGATCACCACATCGACACTGCCCTCTGCCACTGGTAAGGCCTCCAGATAGCCTTCGCGAAACTCGACGTTCTGGACCTTCAAGCGTTCCGCATTTGCCCGCGCTTTGTTCAACATATCGAGCGTCATATCCACGCCGATCACTTGTCCGCTCGGGCCGACCTGTTTGGCCGCGAGAAAACAATCGAGGCCGCCGCCTGAACCCAGATCGAGCACGGTCTCACCGGGCTGCAACTTCGCCAGCGTGATCGGATCGCCACAACCGAGCGAAAAACCGCTGATCTCATTCGGCACATCTTGAATGAGCGAGGCATCGTATAACTGGCTATTGCAGCCACATGAACCTGACGTGCGGGCGATTTCCCCATAATGCTCACGCACGACTGTGTGAATAGTTTTCGCTTCCATGATTTTCTCCTGAAGTAATTTGGAATGCTTGCCGCCGGCCGTGCGGCTCGCCTTGCCTCATATCGATGTTTGTCTATTGACTTTGCTAAAAAGAACGGGGCGCGTGTTGGCCCCGCTTGACACTCAACATTCGCAGGCAGTTTTCACCGCTTCGGTCACTTCGCTTTCCGGCGCAAAGACCTGCAGCAACTGGCCGCAGCACACGGCCATCCGTTCCTGATTCAACGTGTAATACGTTTGCTTGCCTTCGTGTCGCACGTCTACCAATCCCGCCTCGCGCAGAATGGCGAGGTGATGCGACACCGTCGGCTGCGAGACGCTGGTCCGCTCGACGATCTCGTTCACCGATAACTCGGCGCAGCAGCACAGACCCATGATCTTCTGCCGGGTTTCATCGGCGATGGCTTTGGCAAATTCGACGGGATTGGCTTTTTTCATATCGACATCTATCTATCTGTTGAAATTATACATCGAAGTTTGTCTATGTGTCAAGAGGCAAAAAAGACTTCCGCAGTTTCGCAAACCTGCGGAAGTCTCAGGGGTAGTTTACGCCACGACCGGCGTCAGCAGCTTCTCGACCCGGCCTTTGAGCACCGGATACGGCTGCGCGCCCACCACCCGATCGACGATCTGCCCATCGCGGACAAACAGCAGTGTGGGAATGCCCTGCACACCATATTTCATGGCCCATTCGGGATTGTCGTCGGTGTTGACTTTGGCCACGATGATCTTGTTTTCATATTCGCCCGCTAGCTTCTCCAGCACAGGCGCCACCATCCGGCACGGCCCACACCACGGCGCCCAGAAGTCCACAATCACCGGCACGGGGGACTGCAACACCGTCTTCTCAAAATTCGCATCTGAAACGTGAATCGGCTCTTTCATTTTCTTTGCTCTCCCTCACAAATAATCTCAAACTCGGTTGTGATCTCAGCAGTAGCGCGCACGGTGGCGGCCACCGAACAATATTTTTCTTCGGCCAATTGAATCGCCTGCGCCACGGCCTTAGCGGTGAGGCCCGGCCCGCTTAAGCGATACTTCAAGTGAATCTTGCGGAACGTCCACGGCGGATCGACATCCTGCTCGCCCGTCGTGACAATCTCCATCGAATCGAGGGGCAGGCGTTTCTTGGCCAGAATCTCCACCACGTCAACGGCCGTACAAGACGCCAGCGCAATCAGCAGCAGATCCGATGGTTTGACGCCGATCCCTTCGTCTTTCGAGGACAACACCACAGAGTGGTTGGTCGAATCGATCCCGACGAAGCGCTTGCCGGACAACCAGTGCACGGTCGTCGTGGCGCCCACGTTACACGGCCTCCACTTCGATAATGCGATAGCGATGCTTGATCTTCACAGCCTTTTCCAGCATCAGATTGACCGAGCAATACTTGGTCAGCGACAATTCGATGGAGCGTTCCACTGCCTTCGGATCGATCTGGTGACCGGTGAACACAAACTCCAGATCGATCTCCGTGAAAACCTGGGGATGCTCAGCCGCCCGGATGCCGAGGACGTTGACTTCGAACTCCACGACCTGTTGCTGCTTCTTCTGCAAAATCGAGATGACGTCACTGGCCGTACACCCGGCGGAGGCGAAAGCCACTAATTCCATGGGGCTGGCGCTGCCAGGTCCCGGAGGATTATCAAATCGAATCTGGTAACCCGATCCGCCAATCGCCCGGAAGGCCAGGCCTTTGCCCTCCCACACCAAGTGTGCTGACTTGATATGCTCGCTCATGATCTCAACCCTTTCTTAGGGAGCCTTACCCAGCAGCTGCAATAGATCATCGATCATTACTTCGCGCGCAGCTCGATCGGTGCGATCGGCGCTCATCAGACAATCGGACGCATACTGGCGCATAAACATCACGCTCGCGCCCTGCACCGCCGAGCGGATGGCCGACAACTGTTGCACGATCTCGTGACAATCACGGTCTTCAGCCAGCATCTTCTGCACGCCGCGCACCTGTCCCTCAATGCGCTTCAAGCGCTTCTGCAATTCCTCTTTTGTCGCCGCGCCTTCCACCTTCATCGTCTACTCCTCATCATCAGCACACGGCTGATCACTTAGCCTGCTCAAGAGAAGCGCCCACCCCCACCACAGTTGCTGACGGCCATACTTTGGCCGGCCCCGCTGCCGCGGGTGGCAAAGGTTGAAAGCTTCTTTTGGGTATGCCGCCCACCGCATTCGGGACACGCCTGCACGACATTCGCATCCGCGAGTTTCACCAGTTTGTCAAACTCAACATCGCAATCGGCACAATAGTATTCATAGATGGGCACGCTCATCCTCCAGGTGGCAACTTCACAATCGCCTTGATACTATAGGGGAGTATAGCATATCAAAAAACGGATGTCAAGGGCAGGCGACAACGAAACCGGGCTTCTGACTCCTGCCAAGCAGGCGAAACCCGGTTTCTGAACAGACCTATGTTGCTTCAGCCTAGTTGCGTGCTTTGAGCAGGTCACGAATCTCCATGAGCAGCTGTTCTTCTGGGGTGGGTGCCGGAGGAGCCGCAGGCGCGGCTGCCTGCTTGCGCCGAGCAGCATTCATCGCCTTGATCAGCAGGAACATCACCAGGGCAATGATCAAAAAGTTAATGATGAGATTGATAAAGACACCATAGTTTAACGTCACCGCGCCTGCCGCCTGCGCGGCCTCCAGCGTAGCAAAAGGACCGCCCCCTTTTAGCACAATGAACATGTTGGCGAAATCAACGCCACCTAACACCAGACCCACCAGCGGCATGATCATGTCCTTCACCAGGGAGGATACGATGGCGCCAAAGGCGCCGCCCATAATAAAGGCCACGGCCAGATCGATAACATTGCCGCGCATGATGAATTCACGAAATTCCTTCATCATCTCACTCTGCCTCCTGAGAAATTTATACCCGGCCCAGTTATAGCATATCCCCTATTAGCGGGCAACTCGCGTGAATACATTCTGCCTAATGGATAGAACGCCGTGCCCACTCAGTCAGCTGCGGAGTACAGGCAATACAATCGGGTTCAGTATAGTTCCACCGGGCACCCGCAAAATTAAACAAACGTGCCCCCGCTTCCTCGGCGATCACTTGGCCGGCTGCTCCATCCCACGGCGCCAGCATCGGATGAAAATACACGTCGATCCAGCCTGCCGCCAGATAACTCAACCCCAGTGCGGCCGAACCTAATGCGCGCGTCGTGCGGCATTCCCGTCCAGTCCGCGATAACCATTCCAGCGTCTGGGCGCGTTGCTGTTCGCCACGTCCCCAATCCAATGCCACGATGGCCGAGGCAATCTCGTCCGTAGAAGCTGCCTGAAGCCGATCGGAGTTGAGCCACGCCCCATGAGCGTGCTCGGCAGAAAAGACGCGCTCGTGTAGCGGATCGTACACGACGCCGACCTGCGGTTGTCCCTGTTCCACATAGGCGATGGATACCGAAAACGTCGGGAAACGGCGCGCATAATTGGTCGTGCCATCCAGTGGATCGATGACCCACAACGAGGTAGCGCCTAACGGAGGCGTCAGACCTTCTTCCGCCAGAATCGCCGCCTGCGGATCATGTGAGTGGATCAAGTCAACGATCGTTTGCTGGGCCGCCGTGTCGGCATCCGTATAAAAGTCACGCCAGCCCTTCGCGTGAATCTCACGTGGCGCGAGGAAACGTTCGCGCAGCACCCGACCAGCGGCGGAGGCCAATTGCAGCGTAAAGTCGAGGCGATCGGACATGCTTCGCTCACTCACTGATTCAACAGGTTATCGGCGGCTTGCGCCGCTTCATTTAACAGCCGTGCCGGATCGTTGCCTTCCACCGAGGCGTTCACCGCGTGCACCAGCAGCTCGGCAATGGCCGCCCACTGAGGAACGTCGGGTTGGGCGCGCGCTACCGACAAAAGATCGAAGGCCACTTTCAGGCCGGCATTGGTGGCGAACTCGTTCGCCAACCCCACGCCCGCCGATTGGCGCAACGGCAGCAGACCGGTCAGCTGCGACCAACGCACGGCCTGCGGAGTCTCAGCAAACCAGCGAATGAATAACCAAGTAGCCAGCTGCTTGGCCGGGGTGCTCTTCAGCATGACCCACGACGGACCGCCGATCGTCAAGGTCGGATCACGCCGGCCGTAGGGCACGGGCGACACATTCCAGCGGAAGCCACCCCGGGCTTGAACCGCTTCAAGGATTTCGGGCAGCTGGGTGGTCTGCGCAAAAATCATCGCCACCTTGCCGCGCGCAAAATCACGAATACTTCCTTCACCGCTACTTAAAAAGCAGCCGCTCTTGGCGGTCTCTTGCAGGGTCGCCAGGGTGCGCACGCCCTCGTCGCTGTTGAACGTGGTGCGTGCTCCGTCTTCACTCAAGATCGAACCGCCACGACTATTAAGCCAGGCGGTGGCAAAATCGGCGCGCGGATCGAAGCCAAAGCCGTACACATCCACGCGATTATCGCCCGTCGTATCGTGTGTGGTGGCTTCGCAAACCTCCTTGAACAACGGCCATGAAGTGGGCGGCGTAAAATAGTTCTGCCGGGCCAGCCAATCGGCATTGTAAACCAGAACCACGCCTTCACCACCCAGCGGGAAACTGAGCAATTCTTTGTCTTGCGGATTCCGCGCCATGTCCAGCATCGCCGGATAGATGTCCTGCAGGTCGTCACGGGTCAGGCCAAAGCGCTTATCATCGATGTAAGCTTGAACGGGCGCGACGGCCTCGCCCAAGGCCCATACATCCGAGGGATTGCGCACGACCAGATCGGGCGCGGTACCAGCCTCGACTGCCGCCTGCAGCTCAATACCTAACTGAGAGGTGTCGCCATGAAACTCAGGCACCACGACAATCCGCCACGGATTGGTCGCATTGAACTC
>JAUQXC010000893.1 GCA_030834825.1 Thermoflexales bacterium | reverse complement strand
CCGTGCCAAAGTGAAGGTTGCCGTTCGATGACACATTCACCGAAGAGTACGTCGTTCCGGCAAAGGTGAAGTTGAAGGGCAGCGTGACACTCTTGGTGGTGTCGTCGCCGGTGATGCTTTGATTGGTCGTGCCTGCGATCCAGGTGCGCGCCTCGTTGTCGGTGCGGCAGTAGCCGCCGCTGGCGTTGGGGCAAGTACCCGTCGCCGTCGGCGTGGGCGTTGGGGTTGGTGTATTAGTTGGGCCGGTCACTTGATAGGAGCCGACCAGCGAGACACCCGAGTAGCTAGTGTATGCAACCAACATCACGTAGTAGGTCCCCACCTGCGGCGAAGCAAACGAACAAGTCTCGTTATTGCCATTCAGGTAAGGCCGGCAATCGTAAGTACCGGTTGTGGGGGCCGCACCAAAGCGCACATACAGGTCGGCATCACCTGTGCCGCCCGAGATCACAAATGACAGATTGCTGGCGCCCGCCGGCACGTTCATCGTGAAGTTCGTCTGGCTGCCTTGGCTGCCCGACAGGTTGGTCACCGGCACTCCGTTTTGCAGCACATTGCCGAACGGCGTCGCCGTGTATGTCGGCGTGGGCGTCCGGCTGGGTGTCGGCGTAGGCGTAAACGTGGGGCTTGGCCCAATCGAGGTGGGGGTTGGAGTCGGTGTGAAGGTTGGGGTTGGCCCAGTCGAACCGCACGACGGGAATTTGAAGGCCACAATGCGTGTCCGCCATGGCGCGGTGCCTGTGGTCGCGAAGTACTCCGTGGTATACCAGAACGTGCAGTCGTCTACCGGATCCACCGACATCGCTGAGTAATCACCCCAGCGGGAACCCGAACCCGTCTGCGAGCCTGAACCCGTTATCGCGTTGGTCTCACCTTGCGGCAAAGTTCCCAAAGGATCACTCGCCAGACGGCCGGTATAGCGAATGCTGGGATAAGTTGAAGCACTGGACACGCTGTAGCCTAAGGCGATATTGCCATCGCGATCCATCGCCAGGCTGCCCATCCAGCGATGATCGCTGTCCGGCGAGTACGTGCCCTGTTGATAGATCGTGGGCGTGCCGTTCGGATTGCGGACTTCGTACCAGCGCACGCCCGCTTTAGTGCCGCTGCTGGCCGCATTCACGTTGTGCGAGACGACCAGCGATTCATGCGTGCCAAAATTGCGGTAGGCCAGACGGTGCATCAAGCGATCGCCGATGCCATCCACTTTCACCGTGGTACCCGGCTGCGGAATGCAGCTGCGCGTGCTGGAACACAGCTGGTTATAGGCAGCCACCGTCATGTTCGTCGGGCCGGTGAACGTGGAATTAGCGGTATTGGCCCAGTCGACTTTGAACTTCCACAACCGGAGCGCTGTGCTCCCGATTTCGGCAAAGAAGGCTGGCGAACCGGTGGGCGGCAGCGTGGAACCGTCAAGGTCAGCCGGTAACAGCGTGCCATAAGAGGTGCTGGTCTTGAACTCCACATAGCGCGCGGCCTGACCTAACAGCATCTTGTCGCGCTCCAAGGCAATGGCGCTGGCGCCCTGGAAGGAGACTGTCCCGAAGCGATTGTCCGACAAGTAATAACCATCCGTCCAGACACCCAGCTTGGGGTAGTCGTAGAAGATACTGGTGCTGAACTGGAAGAAGTAGCGATAGTACGATCCGGTGGGATCGCCCGTCGTGGAGATGGCCACGCACTCGCCATACGGATTAGCTGCTGTGAACTGGGTCATCACCCAGCGATCGGCTAGCTGGTCGTACAGGACAATGGGATCGCCGTCGTTACGAGTTTCGCAGGGACCGCCAAAACCACTCCAGATGGCGTTCCCGGCCGCCGGGCCATAAACCGACACACCGCTCTTGTTGAAGATCTGGAAATGCAAGTTGACCCACTGCACGTAGTGATTAGGGCCTACTTCGCCATTTGTATCGGGGGGATACACACCGTCGATGTTGGTCAAGCCGTCAAAGTTCACACTGGGTGACGGGGCTTCGATACGAGCCGAGTCTCTTTCAGCGGAACCGAATTCTGACTGCACGACCGGATCAACGCCCTGGGCACGATCATCCGCCGGGCCAACGCCGGATTCAGTTTCGCCCGGTACGCCCATTTCGCGCACTTCACTGTCGGGAACCGCTCGGATCTGCGGCACGGGAATATCCCGCAGCGGGGGCGACACATCCGGTACCACCGGATCGCCGACAACCAATTCTCCGGGGACATCGATCTCCACCGGATCAACTACTGGGGTACCCACTGCCCCGATCGGTTGGGGGCCGCTCTGGCGCGGGATGAGCGCGGTCGAACCTGCTGGACCGGGCTGGAAGACCACCACCGCCAATGCAATCAAGGACAACAACACGGCGAACAACACGACTGACTTGCGCATATCGAACACTCCTCCTCAAAACGAATGATGGACTAACACGGCGATACGCCGTGGCGCTCGACACGATGCACCTGTCAAACTCTGACAACACAGGCCGGCTTTCTTCTGTTTTCAAGTTGGGTCCGGGTGGAAGTGGGGAACAACTTAATCTGGAACCAATCTGGATGGTTCATACGACAAAATTCTAGCACGATTTCCCGGCCTGAATAGGGTTGTGCACAAAATTTAAGGAGTGTGTCCGCAAAAGCACACATCTACCAAATTAGATCACACCGTCAGCAACTTCACATCCTGCCCAGGATGATGTACACTAGGCCCGATATAAGAGGAGGTCGATGTGCCTGAAAGCGTCCAGCAAGTATTGATGCGCGGGATCGCCGCTGCTAAGTCTATGCCTCCCGGCGATTATGCCGAATCACGCGCTTATCTCAAAAGGGTGCTCTGCAATCCCACCGCGTCAATCGAACAAAAGACCACCGCATGGCTCTGGCTTAGTCAGCTCGAAAACGATGTGGCAGGTAAACAATTCTGTTTACAACAAGCCTTGGAACTGGCCCCAGATAACCGCCTCGCACAACGCGGTCTGGCCATTCTAAAAAAGCGCCTTAAATCTCAAGAGGAGAGTCCGCTTCACACATCGAACGGAACCTGGCGCAGTGCGTGTCCGCAATGTGGCGGCACACTGAAATTCGAGCTGGTACACAATCAGTTGACGTGTCAGTTTTGTGGTTACCAGCGTAAACCACGCTCCACACGGCGCCAGGTTATAGGCGAGCAAGACTTCCCCGCTACGCTGCCGACCCGTTGTGCACAAACCTGGCACCTGGCCATTGCCCAAACTCTCAAATGCTCCGGCTGTGGCGCGGCCTTCACGTTGCCCAAGCTTGAAATTTCTGGCGAGTGTCCGTTCTGCGGATCGCTGTATATCATCGAAACGACTATGGCGGCTGACCTCATTGAACCCGACGGCATTCTCACTTTTCAGATTGATGAGGCAGAGGCGCGACAGACTGTCGAGACCTGGCTTCAGCGCTATCGTTCGCTGGAGCACAACATCCGCACATCACGGCTGCGCGCTGTTTATTTGCCATACTGGACCTTCGATCTGGATGGAGAAATTATCCACAGCTCCCATTATCGGCCGATCTACGATCAACAGCACTGTGTAGCTGGTGGAGAATGGATACGTGATACGTGTCATGTCGACCATGATGATTTGTTGGTGCCAGCGACCCGCACTATCTCCACAGACCTCCTCGATCAAGTGAGCAATTTCAGCACGGCCACTTTGCAACCCTACGCCAGTGAAATCCTGGCCGCCTGGTCCGCCGAGGTTTATCAAATTTCCCTGGCAGCCGCTTCACTTATTGCACGGCAACGTGCCGTCAACGCAGCTCAGCAAGCGCCGAAATTTGCTCTACGAGTTCCTACTGCAATCGGACTCCAGCTACCCTACACGGCACGGATAGATAGCACCCTGTTGGACATTCGATCCTACAAACTGGTGTTGTTACCGGTGTGGCTTGGTCGTTATCAATTCAAAGATCAAATTTATCGGCTGGTTGTTAACGGGCAGACCGGAAAAATCACAGGTGAAAAACCGCCGCTGCTCAAGAACTGGTGGCGCAAGCTGGGCAGAATTTTTAGAGTAGCTTAGACGATCAGTAGGAGCAAAGTCGTGTCTGAAAGTGTGCGACAACTGCTGGTGCGCGGCGTAGCGGCTGCCAAGACAGGCCAGGCCCGCGATAAAGAAGAGGCACGTTATTATCTGGAGTGGGTGCTGCGCAGCGGCGACGCCACGTCCGATCAAAAGTCGACGGCCTGGTTGTGGCTAAGCCAGATCGAAGACGATCCTAAAAAGAAACGCGACTGCCTGGAATACGTTCTGGCCTTCGATCCCGCCAACGGTGCGGCGCGGCGCGGTCTGGCACTGCTCGACGGACGCCTGAAGGCCGAAGAGCTGATCAATCCCAACCAACCGCTCGAGCCAGTGCAGCCCCAGGCGACTCCACCGCCATCCGGCGTGCGCCGCTATACCTGCCCCAAGTGCGGCGGGAACATGTCCTACCTCGCCGGCAAGCGCTCGTTGGTCTGCGACTATTGCGGCAACCGCCTGCATGAATATCAGGCCATCCAACAGGGCGCACTGATCACCGAGCAAGACTTTACCGCCGCTCTCGCCACCGCTAAAGGACACCGCTGGGAATTGCCCAGCGAACGCACGTTGAAGTGCGAAGGCTGTGGCGCAGCTTTTGCGTTGCCGCCCTTGCAGGTCAGCGGCAAGTGTCCATTCTGCGGATCCGCACACGTGGTCACAGCCAACACCGGCGAGCTCATCGAACCGGAAGCCATCCTGCCCTTTCAGTTTGACGCCGACGCCGCCAGCAAACACATTCGCCGCTGGCTGGATGAATTGAGGTTCCGGCCGGGCGATCTGGACAACCGCGCCGCCATTGGCAAACCGCGCAAGGTATTCCTGCCGTTCTGGACTTTCGATCTAGGCGGCACCATGAACTGGCGAGCGCTCGTTGCGGAGAACCGGGGCAATAACAACACCGAGTGGGTCCCGCGTAACGGCCTCTATCTCGTCTATCACGACGATCTCTGTGTACCCGCCACACGCGCCATTCCCAAGGACCTGTTGGACGATCTCGCTGACTACGATCCTAAAGCCCTAGTGCCCTACGCGGCGGAGTTGCTCTCGGATACCGCCACTGAAATCTATCAAATCCCTCTGGCCAATGCCTCCTTGGTCGCCCGTCAGCGAGCGCTGCGCCTGGGAGAGGATCATATCGGAAGCCACGATCTGGCCGGGGAACATTATCGAGACTTCGCCATGAATTCCAGCGGATTGATCATCGAGTCTTACAAGCTGGCGCTGCTGCCCATGTGGATCACCCGCTATCGCTACAAAAAAACTTCTTTCGTGGTGGCCGTCAACGGCCAGAGCGGCAAGGTGGCCGGCCAGGCACCGCGCAGCGGCCTGCAAAAAGCTCTGGCCGGATTGTTCGGCCAGAATTGACTATTCGTCGCATCTACGTTACACTGCCGTCCGTTCCAAAAACCCAAAACCCAAAGAGAAACAACCAACCTCACCCACCAACTATGACCGCTCTACAACAACTCCACACTCATTTAGCTGAAATCTCTGACCTCAATCGGATCAGTTCGATCATCGGCTGGGATCAACAGACCTACATGCCGCCGGGTGGCAGCGCCGCCCGCGCCGAACAAAGCGCCACACTGCAAAAGATCAGCCATGAAATGTTCAGCGCGGATGAGACGGGCCGCTGGCTGGACGCGGCGGCCAAGGAAATCAACGGGCACGATCCCGATTCCGATGAAGCCCGGTTGATCAGTATCACGCGCCGCGATTACGAGAAGGCGCGCAAAGTCCCGGCTGCGCTCGTCGCCGAGATCGCACGCGTCACCGGGCAGGCCATCGGCATCTGGACCGAGGCCCGGGCGGCATCCGATTGGAAACCGTTCAGCCCCTATCTTGGACGCATCGTCGAACTGGAACGGCGCTGGGCCGAAGCGGTGGGTTACACCGATCGGGTCTACGACGCCCTGCTGGACAAGTATGAGCCGGAAATGAAGACCGCGCAGGTGCAGGCCGTCTTCGACGCCATCAAGCCCGGTCTGATCGAGTTGGTCAAAGCCATTGCAGCCAAGGGTCAGGCGGTCAGCGACGAAGTTCTACATCGTGAATACGACGAGCAGAAACAGTGGAACTTCGGCCTGGAAGTGATCAAGCGTTACGGCTTCGACTTCACACGGGGCCGGCAGGATCGCTCGGTGCACCCGTTCACCACCTCCTTCTCGATCAACGACGTGCGCATTACCACCCGCTTCGATCAAAATTTCTTATCCCCGGCGCTCTTCGGCACCCTGCATGAGACGGGCCACGCCTTGTACGAACAAGGCTTCAGCCAGACGCTGGAACGTACGCCGCTGGCCGATGGTGCCTCGCTGGGCATGCACGAGTCGCAATCGCGCATGTGGGAGAATTTGGTGGGTCGCAGCCTGCCGTTCTGGAAGTTCTTTTTCCCGGCGCTGATCCAGTTCTTCCCTGAACAACTGGCCGATCAAACCGCTGAATCGTTTTATCGAGCGGCCAACAAGGTCAGCCCCTCGTTCATTCGCGTCGAGGCCGACGAAGTGACCTACGGTCTGCACATCATGCTGCGTTTCGAGATGGAAAACGATCTATTGGAAGGCCGCGTGAAACCCGACGATGTGCCGGAAGCCTGGAATGCCAAGATGCGGGATTTCCTGGGCATTACACCGCCCACCATCAAAGACGGCGCCTTGCAAGACGTTCACTGGGCGTCCGGTCTGATCGGCTACTTCCCCACTTATCAGCTGGGCAATTTAATCTCGCTGCAATTGTGGGACAAGCTCAACAGCGCCATTCCCGATCTCGCCAGCCAGATCGAACGCGGTGAGTTCGCCGCGCTGCTGGACTGGCTGCGCCTGAATGTGCATCAGCATGGGCGCAAGTTCACGTCCAATGAATTGTTGCACCGCATTACCGGCGAAGGGTTGAATCCTGCGCCATACTTCAAGTATTTGAAAGCGAAGTACAGCGGAATTTACGGTCTGTGAGCGCGATACGACCTCGGAGGCGACCGACACTTCCGAGGTCGGTGTTTTGCTTGTCGCTTTCAGTATGACAACTCACCCTGACATCCGCCTGCGCCACACCCGCCAGCTCGATGCCGCCACCCGCGCGACCATCGTCGAGCTATGCACGGAAGCGCACCAGGCCGATTTCAGCCGCCTCTTCTTTCATCTCCCCACTGACGGGCTTCATTTTCTCGCCTACCGTGATGATCAAATCGTGAGTCACGTCGTCGTGACCACGCGCTGGCTACAGGCGGAAAGCCTGCCGATCTTGCGTGGGGCTTACGTCGCGGCACTCGCCACCCTGCCCGCTTATCAAAAACGAGGCTATGGTGGCGCCATCTTGCGCGAGCTGGCCGGCAACATCACCGACTACGACATCGCCTATCTCGAAGCCGAAGAGGTTGCCTTCTTCCTGCAGCGCGGTTGGGAACGCTGGCGCGGGCCGTGCGTCAAGCGCGCGGGCGATCAACTCAGCCCCCTGCCCGCGGCGCAAAACCTCCTGATCCTGCGGCTGCCGCGCACCCCGCAGCTCGATCTCGATCGGACGCTGACACTCGAAAGCCAGGCCAAGCGCATGTGGTGATCGAGCGCTTGGTACGCCTGTGACGTCGAAGCGCGCGGCCCCTACTTACCGATCTTTTGCGGCTCGCTGCGGTTGTGCACCTATCTGCTCTTCGAGCGGCTGATAGAAACCCGGTTTCGCATGCAGGGAACTGATGGGCAACTGTTAGCCACGCGATAGGCCTCTGCCACCGCGCTGTTTTATACTCCTTCAAGTAAGATCATCCTCATTAGGTGGAAAGCCATGAATTTTTTGCTGGGTCTGATCAGCGCGCTGATCGGCGGGAGCGCGTTGTTGTATGGAAACCATCGTCTGCGTGTCGCCCGCTGGCGCCGCCAGGCTGCCTGCTACGGACAGACAGTCATCCTGGAAGGACGACAGGTCTTTTATCGCTTGAAGGGCCACGGCCCGCTAACGATTGTGGTTGAACCCGCCCTGGGTGCGCCTTCAGCCGAATGGTGGCAGCTGCAAGATCAACTCGCCGCCTGCGCCACCGTCCTCACCTTCGATCGGCCCGGTTACGGCTGGAGCGATCCTGCGCCGACACCCCGCACCAGCGAGCAGGCCGCCCGCGAATTGCAGCAACTGTTGGACGCAATCGATCGACGCGGGTCAGTCATTCTGATTGGGCATTCATTGGGCGGCTTGTACGTCAACCACTTTGCGCGCCTGTATCCCGATCGAGTCCGCGCAGCCATTTTGCTCGATCCCGTATCGCCGCGTGACGCCGTCGCTCAACAGGAGCTGCCACCGGAAGTCTATCTGAGCAGCGGTTGGGATAAAACCTCGGGGATGAAACTGGCCGGCACGGTCAACCGGCTGGGTCTACTGCGTTATCTGAAACCGTTGATGCTTAAGTCGCCGCCGTTCTACTATTACAAGAACCTGCCGCCCGAACAGATCGAGGTGATCTGGCAGCATTTGCTCAATCCCACCCTCGCGCCAACCGCACTGGAAGAATACCGGCAGATGCATCTGCCACAGAACAATCTGCCACTGTTGACGGCCACCGGCTTTCCGCCCATCCCGCTCAAAGTGATTTATCACACCCCGCAGATCATCGTGGATGAGATCGTGAAGTATGGTGGCTTATCCAACGATCAAGCCTGGCAGGTGGAAAACCTGTGGGAGAAGCTGCTGCGTGAATACCTGACGCTGAGTCCAGACAGTGAATGGATCACCACCACGCAGGCCAGCCATTTCATTCACATGGACGAACCGGAACTGGTACTCAACGTTGTGAAGAAACTACTGGCGGAGATCCAAGCATGAAAACTCGCCTTGAGGAGAATTTGAGAGCCGCCGACGAGCTGTTCAAGGCGGCAAAGTTTATCGAAGCGGAGCAGCACTATGCCGAAGTGCTGCGGATAAAGCTCGACGATGTCCACGCCCTCACGCGCTTGGGCGCCATCGCGTTGCTGTCCAATCGGCTGGATGATGCGCAGAAGTGGTTGACCCGAGCCACCGAGCTCAAGGGCAGCGGATCATGGAGTCGGCGCGCCTTAGGCGGTCTGACACAAAGGTTGCTCAACCCCACCGAGCAGACGCCCGAAGCTTTGTTAGGGCAGGTCTTTTACTTGCGGGATGACTATCCGGCAGCCGCACGCCTGCTGCGCACCACCGCATGGAAAACCCAGGCCAAGAAGCTGGAGAGTTTTAGCCATGTCAGGCCTTATTCAATTGAGAGTCAGGCTGAAATCGTGCACATCAAATTCAGCCTCACCGATCCGCTACCCGTCGTGCAAGTGTGTGTCAATGGCAGTCAGCCGGTTAATTTTTTCATCGATACCGGCGGGGCCGAGGTCATCATCGACACAGAGTTTGCTCACGAGATCGGCGCGACACAGTTCGGGGCGGAGCGCGGCTTTTTTGGCGGCGGAAAAATAGCTGGCTTCCAGCACGGGCGCATCAACTCCCTGAGGCTGGGCGAGCTCTCCGTCAAGCACATCCCCGTCACGGTAATGGATGTGCGCCGCTTCTCCGATCCGGTGTTTGGCGGGCAGCGCGTAGACGGCATCATCGGGACGTTCTTCCTGTATCACTTTCTGGCGACGCTGGACTATCCCGCTGGCGAACTGATCCTACGGCGCAAGACGGCACAGAACCTGCGACAGTTGGAGCACACGGCTCAGACGCACCAGCAGATCGTGGTTCCCTTTTGGATGGCCGACCACTATATGCTCGCACACGGTACGGTCAATGGCAGTCAACCGCTTCTTTTTTTCGTAGACACGGGGTTAGCAGGCGCGGGCTTCACCTGCCCCCACTCCACCCTTCAAGAGACAGGCATCCAGCTGCAAGCAGGCCAGGTTGTCGAAGGCAGTGGCGGAGGCGGAAAAGTCACCAGCACGCTTTTCGAAGTGGACGAACTGACCCTGGGCGCCGCCAAAGAGCAGCAGGTGCAAGGGGCGTACGGTCCTTTCCCGCCTCAGCTGGAAACGGCTTTCGGGTTTCGCATCGGCGGGCTGATTTCACATACTTTCTTCAGACCCTACGCCTTTACGCTGGATTTCAGTGGCATGCGCTATTTTTTGGAGAGAAAAAGATGAAGACACCCATCGTCTACGGAAATTGGATCCGCAAAAAGATGCTGTTGGCTTTGGGACTGGGCGTAGTGAGTCTGGGGGTTCTGTTTTTCCTGCTAAGCGATCCTTATCTTCAGATCATAACCGGACTTTTGTTTGCCACCCTATTGATCAGCTTAAGCTTTCCGCTCTATGCCTACTATGCTTTTTCACCGCGCGGGGGAGCCCTGCAAGAAAAGATTTACACATTGATTGTGGAAAACCTGGGACCTGCTCTCACTGAAAGTGCGTTGGATATCGGAACCGGTAATGGCGTGTTAGCACTCAAGCTGGCGCAAAAGCACCCTACCCTACAAGTCATTGGGCTGGACTACTGGGGAAAGAACTGGGAATATTCGCAAGCGATCTGTGAGGCTAACGCGCGTACCGCCCACGTAGCCGATCGCGCCCGCTTTGTGAAAGGCGATGCGGCTAAACTCGATTTCAACGATGCAGCCTTCGCCGCCGTGGTTAGCAATCTGACCTTCCACGAAGTGAAATCAGCCCCGCAGAAACGGGAGGTTGTCCAAGAAGCCTTACGCGTCTTGCGCCCTGGCGGAAGATTCGTGTT
>JAUQXC010000892.1 GCA_030834825.1 Thermoflexales bacterium | reverse complement strand
TACCTCTGATCTCAAACGTTACCGGAACCTGGGCAACTGCATCCGAGGTGACAAGTCCAGAATACTGGACAAGACATCTGCGTCATACCGTGCGTTTTGCAGATGGGATACAAACACTGTTAACCGACTCGCAAATGGCGTTACTGGAGATAGGTCCCGGTCAAGGCTTATGCACATTGGTTAGGCAGCAAATTAGCAAAACAGATGAACGGCCGGTATTAGCCTCACTGCGAAATTTTTATGAGCGACAATCGGATAGAGCTTTTATACTAAATGCACTTGGTCAACTATGGCTGACAGGTCTACCTATCGATTGGACCAGACTCCAAGCCCATGAACGACATCAGCGTATTTCCTTACCAGCCTATCCCTTTGAGCGTCAACATTATTGGCTTGAAGGGAATAAGCAGCTGCACCACGATCAACCTTCATCTTTGCCGATACAACGCAAGGTAGATATCAGTGATTGGTTTTACATTCCTTCTTGGAAAAGAAGCCCATTACCCGATATATCGAATTCCCCAGAACTTAAAACCATAACAGGTTCTTGGCTTATTTTCGTCGATACACAAGGACTAGGTGAACAGATCGCACAACAGTTAAATGCAGCTGGAGCCGTAATCACGGTAACCACTGGGCAACAATTTGCACGATTGAGTAATACATCTTACAGCCTTAATCCCCACAATCCGCTTGACTATGATCTTCTGATTAAAGGCCTACGGAAAGAAGGGAGAATCTTTAATCGGATCGTTCATTGTTGGGCGATCATACAGGACCCTCAGCTGGTGGGTTTTTATAGTTTGCTTTTCCTTACACAAGCTTTAAGCAAAAATAATGTACTGGAGCCGGTTCAAATTGAGGTCGTATCAAACAGCCTCTATGAAATCACGGGGGATGAAGTTATATGTCCGGAATGCTCAATTGTACTAGGATTGTGTAAAGTCATCCCGCAAGAATATCCTTATATTACCTGCCGCAATATTGATGTCTTTCTAGCTGAACCTGGTATACCGCAACGAGATCAGTTGGCCAAGCAAATAGTGACAGAAAGCATCATGGAAGAGATTGTTCCAGTTGTGGCCTATCGAGGGAAACATCGCTGGGTACAGATCTTCGAGGCCATACCCTTAAAGCCGACTGAAGACAAACCTTCACTGCGTGAGGGAGGAACCTACCTGATTGTGGGTGGGTTGGGGCGCATTGGTTTAACGTTGGCAGAATTTATCGCCCAACAAGTGCGGGCGAAGCTAGTCCTGATAGGACGTTCTTCTTTCCCTGCCCCAGAAGACTGGAATCAGTGGATAACAACGCACGATGAATTAGATACTGTGAGCAAAAAGATTCGGAATTTGCAAGCCCTTGAAGCCTTGAATGCAGAAGTATTAGTGATTAGGGCTGATATCGCTGATCACGAGCAAATGCAAAGAGCCATTGACTTTGTGCATAAATGCTATGGTGAGATTCATGGTGTTGTCCACGCTGCTGGCGTTACGGATATAGATGCAATGAGTCTCATCTCAGAAACAAGTCCGGTTGATTGTGAGCGACATTTTCATGCCAAGATATTTGGCACAAAAGTTTTAGAACAAGTGCTGCAAGGCGAGGCGCTGGATTTCTGCCTCTTGATATCTTCTCTCTCTTCGATCCTTGGCGGCTTGGGGTTTGGCGCCTATGCCAGCGCCAATTTATTTTTGGATGCCTTTGCAGGTCGGCATAATCAGACAAGCCCAGTGCCTTGGATAAGCGTAGATTGGGATGGAGAGGCCTTCGCTCAACAACCGCTAGATAAGGCAATCAATGTCTTAAAAAATAAGACGGATAGGGTTGAATTGTCTGATGTGCAGACAGGCCTAGATGCTTTTCAGCGTATTTTCCTGGCGCTGCATCGGTCTCAACAGTTTGTAGTCTCAACGAAAAGTCTGTCGGCAAGAATAGAACAGTGGCTCCAACCCAGGCAGGAAAACGCAGTCTCTTCATTAGCAGAAAAGAAAGACTTGGCGCTTCATCAAAGACCAAGATTGCGCAATGCATATGTCGCGCCACGTAACACTCTTGAACGTGAAATTGCCTCTTTATGGCAAGGCTCTCTTGGCATCGAGCAGATAGGCGTGTACGATAATTTCTTTGAGCTCGGCGGGCACTCATTCGCAGCAACTCGGCTTGTTGATCAGTTGCGTCGATCCTTCCAAGTGGATATGTCTCTTCGCAATTTCTTTGAGTCGCCGACAGTGGCTGATTTGGCTGAAGCCATCAACAACCTCAAGAAAACTTCCACAGAACCAAATTTGCCGAGTATTACGCCCGTCGCCCGCAAACAACGTCTTATCCAACGATCATCAGAGGGAATTTTGATACACTCAGAACTGCCAGACCAAAGTGAAGATAAATAGGTCAGTAGCTTGAATAGCCGGCTTGCACTATCCAATGTCTCAATTGTGACGCTTTGCAAAGCGGGAAGGCGCGGCGAGCCAGGGCTGGCTAAGATGGCTGGCGTCGATGTTGCTGACCAAATCGGCATCAATCGGTCGAGTACTTACTTATTGAATTTCGCATAAAGAATGCAAAACTTATCTAAGTGCCATATCCTCTGTGGTCATGAGACCTCGGGGAACAGCCCAACAACTTCAAAGACGTCGTGCAACCGCCATTAAGTTACTTCAGTCCGGCAAGACTTTGTCGGTTACAGCGCGTGCAGTTGGCGTTGCGCCCAGTTCGATCTTGCGCTGGCAACGTGCCTTTGAGCAGTATGGCGCCGAAGGCTTAACGGCCAAGCCCATACCCGGTCGGACCTCACGACTCACCGCGCGGCCGTTGAAACGGCTGGTCCAATGATTGCTTCAAGGTCCATTCGCGGCCGGTTACAAAACCGATTGGTGGACGTTGGCTCGGATTAGCCGTTTGATTCATCCGCCGTTCGGTGTTCGTTATCACCCTGGTCATGTTTGGAAACTCCTGCGTAGCTTAGGTTGGAGTTGCCAAAAACCTGAGCGGCGCGCCTTACAACGAGATGAAGCGGTCATTGCGCACTGGAAGCGTTATACCTGGCCGCAGATCAAAAAGCGGGCCGACCGTCTGGGCGCGTGATTGGGTTTTGCCGATGAAAGCGGCTTTTTACTCATTCCCAACGTGAAGCGGACTTGGGCCCCCAAAGGTGAAACGCCGGTCATGCACTACAAACTGCAACACCAGAAACTGTCCGTCATCAGCGCGTTGGCCGTCTCGCCACGCCGTCGTCGGATTGCACTCTACTTACAGATCCGACGCCAAGCCTTCAAAGGCTCGGATGTCCAGCGCTTCGTGAAATATCTGCTTCAGCAACTACGAGGGCCGGTCATTCTGCTCTGGGATCAAGGCCCCATTCACAAACATCGTCTCGTTCGTGAGTTTGCTCAGGCGCACCCGCGACTCCAGGTCGAAGCGTTCCCGGGCTATGCACCTGAGCTTAACCCGGCGGAGTACGTCTGGTGTCAATCAGATTCTGCTTTAGCCAACAGTCGCCCAGAAGATCTGGCTGAACGCAAAGCGCTGCTCAGCGCGACAAAGCGGCGACTGCGGAACTCACAGGACTTGTTATGGTCTTGCATTGAAGCATCAGATTTGCCGTGGTAGGCGACTTTTGCATTACTTATGCGAAACTCAATAGTAAGGTACACAAGGTTTCTTACGCATGGATCCTTTACTAACTCAAACACCTGATAAAGAAGAATTGGTTACGGTTCTACCAACCTCTTTTGGTCAACAGCGTTTATGGTTCCTTGATCAGCTGGAGCCAGAGAGCTCTGAATATAACCGCGCCCAAGCGATCAAATTGAAGGGTTTGTTACGGATCAATCTTCTGGAACAGAGTTTTAACAAAATTGTCTCCCGTCACGAATCGCTACGGACCACATTCGCTTCAGAGGATGGGATACCGCTGCAGATAGTGGCACCCACTTTGTGGATTAATATGTTCGTGGTAGATCTCCGCGAAGTCCCAGAGTCCGCGCGTGAGCAAGAAGTTCGATACCTGATTAAGGATGAATCAAGTCGCCCCTTTCATCTGATACGCGGCCCCTTGATCAGAACGGTCTTATTGCAACTGGCCGAGGAGGCACACATCCTAATTTTAGTAATGCACCACATCATCTCTGATGGCTGGTCGGATGGTGTATTACTCACTGAGTTAGCAACACTCTATGAAGCGGCTCTGTATGGTCGGGTCGCTTCCCTCCCGCCTTTACCGATCCAATATGGAGATTATGCCCATTGGCAACAAGGATGGCTCCAAAGCGCGGATTTTAAAGAGCAGCTGGCATACTGGCAACACCAGCTGAAGGGAGAACCTGTTACATTGGCTCTGCCCACTGATCAGCCATGGGGTACGGCCCGTACATGTCAAGGCGCACGGCATGTGCACGCACTGCTGCCTTCACTTGTCGGAGCACTGAATTTGCTAAGCCAGCGTGAAGGAGTGACGCTCTTCATGCTGCTCTTCACTGCATTTCAGGTTTTATTGGCTCGTTATACTGGGCAGGCGACTATCGTTACGGGAACGCCAATTGCCAACCGTCATCGGTCACCTCTAGATGCACTCATTGGTTTCTTCGTCAACACCTTGGTATTCCGCATAGATTTGGCAGGTAATCCTCGTTTTCTAGATTTGTTGGAACGGGTTCGCCAAGCATGTATTGGCGCATACGCCCACCAAGATCTGCCCTTTGAAAAACTGGTAGAAGATTTGCAACCGCAGCGAAGTTTCAATCGAACTCCATTGTTTCAGGTCATGTTCGGGCTAAACGCGCCTTTACCTCCGCTCACTCTGGCGAATTTGGAGTTGATACCCTTAGAGCTTGAACCAGGATTGGTGGAGTTGGACTTGTCAGTTGAGTTGACCGAAACAAACGAGGGCTTATTCACACGCTGGGAATACCGCACTGACCTGTTTGACAAGGCCACGATTGCACGTATGGCCGAACATTTTCAGAGGATACTCGAGGAATTGCTACTTTCTCCTAATCAGCCAATTATGACTTTGTCATTTTTAACTCGCCAAGAACAGCAGTTCTTGAGCATCTGGAACCGCACTGCCAACAATTACACGGGGGACACTTTTCTACTTCACCTTTTGTTTGAGCGCCAAGTTGAACAGACACCAGATGCGGTAGCTGTAGTAAGACACTCCCCGCCTGAGCAGGAATCTGAACATTTGACTTATGAGGCCTTGAATCGACGTTCGAACCAGCTTGCCCATCGACTCCAGGCTCTGGGTGTAGGACCCGAAACTTGTGTTGGTGTATATGCAGATCGTTCACTGTCAGTCGTAATTGCGATTTTGGGGATATTAAAGGCTGGTGGTGTTTATGTTCCGTTAGATCCATCTTATCCAGGCGAGCGTTTAAGTATGATGCTGTCCGACACACACGCCTTGGTGCTTATTACTCAACAGTCTATGCCGTTAACAATGGCGCAGCACGATAAACAGCTAATTTATTTGGAAGATGAAGGATCTAATCTGGTCTGGCCGGACTGCAACCCTTACAGCGAGGTTACACCCAAAAATCTGGCTTATATCGTATATACCTCTGGAACCACAGGAGCGCCTAAAGGGATAACCATCTCGCATCAGGCTATTTGCCATCGACTCTTAGCTCGCACGGAACATCAAATCGAAGAGACGGATCGTGTTTTGCAACATGCCTCTTTAGGTTTTGATGTGTCTATTTGGGAGATGTGGGCGTCACTACTGATTGGAGCACAGGTAACCCTGGCTCAACCAGGTAAACAAGGCGACAGCCATTATCTCTGCGATGTGATTAACGAGCAGCGAATTACTCTCGTCGTTCTGGTGCCGTCTGTGTTGCGAACAATATTGGACGACCCTGGATTCGCCAAGATGTCCACGCTGCGTTGCGTTTTCTGCGGAGGGGAGGCATTACCTCTCGATCTCATGGAGCGTTTTTTTAACCGCTTTGATCTACCTTTATATAATTTCTATGGGCCAAGCGAATGCTCGATCGACGCCACGTTTTGGATTTGCGAGCGAAATTCTCCCTTTATTTCAATTGGCCGTCCTCTTCCCAACACCCAGATTCATCTGCTAGACAAATACTTACATCCGGTCCCCATCGGGTTAGCCGGTGAGCTATACATTGGCGGCGACGGCTTAGCTCGCGGCTATCTTAACCAACCACAACACACGGCGGAAGTCTTTCTTCCTAATCTATTCAGTTCTCAACCAGGAGCACGATTATACAAAACCGGAGACTTGGCCCGCTATCGCGCCGATGGCACCATCGAAATGTTTGGGCGGATAGATGATCAAGTGAAAATTCGAGGACTACGCATCGAATTGAGGGAAATTGAGGCTGTGTTAAACCGACACCCCGCCGTGTTAGACAGCTTCGTCATGGTGCGCGAGTTGTCACAAGTGGATAAACGGCTTAACGCTTACATTGTGCTTCGGCCAGGGTATGTCTCGGCTACAACGGATTTGCACAGCTTCTTACAGACAAGCCTGCCTACTTACATGATCCCGTCGGACCTTATCTTCTTGGACGAATTCCCCCTTACGCCCAATGGTAAGATCGATCGACTGGCACTTCCGCTTCCGCAGGATATTCAATCCACACAAGAATCTGAATGTAGCTCACACTACACACCTATTGAAGAGCTGTTAGTGGGAATCTGGAGAGAAGTGCTCAAGTGTGAGCGAATAGGTGTGAATGATAACTTTTTCGAGTTGGGCGGGCACTCGCTATCAGCAGCTCAAGTCATGTCACGTATACGCGAATTATTTAAGTCAGACCTACCCTTACGGTGTATTTTTGAGTCGCCTACAGTAGCGACTCTTGCCAAGCAAGTTCAGGTAGGAGGCCACGAGAAGCCAGTTTCATCTGAAGCACCGGCTAAGCAAGTAAACCATGGCTCTTTTCTACCTTTGTCATTTGCACAACAACGGCTTTATTTTCTGAATCAATTAGAGCCGGACAGCTCCTTCTATAATATGGCAATTGCCATGAGAGTGACTGGCGCACTGAACCTAGCCGTTCTCCAACAGAGTATGAATGAAATCATTCGCCGTCACGAAACCTTGCGGACAACATTTAGACTTTCTAATGGAATTCCAGAACAACTCATTTCTCCAGTGCTGAACTTGGTCATCCAGCTGACTGATCTTCAAGAACTAGCAATGCCGCAGCGAACGATTGAGGCCGAAGGCTTACTCACTGCTTTGGCACGGCGCCCGTTCGATCTGGCTAAAGGCCCCTTACTGCGGGTAGCAGCCCTCTGGCTAGCGCCAGAGGAATACATTGTTCTCTTTACCCTCCACCACATCATTTGTGACGAATGGTCTATCGATATCTTGATAGATGAGTTGGTAACGCTCTACCAAACTTTTTCTGAAGGGCACACTTCCCCTTTGACCGATCTCCCAATTCAGTATTCGGACTTTACTCTCTGGCAACGGCAATGGATGCAGGCTGAATTTCTTCAAAAAGAAATCGACTTTTGGAAAGGGCGGCTAGCCCATCTGCCGTCAAGATCCGGATTACCGACGGACTATCCTAGATCTAGCGCTCAATCTTTTCACGGCAGTACCCATGCATTCACAGTATCCCATTCCGTCTCGGATGCTCTAAAGGCGCTGGGCCGGCATGAGAACGTCACTCTGTTTATGGTCTTGCTAGCCGCCTTTAAGGTGTTATTGCACCGATACTCCGGTCAGGATGATATCATCGTCGGTACAGGCGTGGCCAATCGTACTTGGCCTGAAACGGAGGGCTTGATTGG